>SFFP01000049.1 GCA_004556875.1 Ruminococcus flavefaciens | reverse complement strand
GACGAGACTGAAAAAACAGTCCCGTCATTTAGTTATTATCAAAGATTTCCGTTATTTACAGAAAGTATCTTCATTGAGCTGATGCGGAATGTACCGTCGTCCTTTTCGGTAAGACGGAATTCCACATTCTTTGATACGTTCTTATCCATCCACTGAGGAAGCTCGTCAACATAGTCGACAGTGAGGGTATAGTCGCTGCCGTTTTTGACGATAGACTTTATCTCAGGTGAGTAGGTATGAGTTATAGGCTTTAGCTTGACATTATACACGCCGTCAGCGTAATAGAAGCGTGATTCAAGCGGACCTACGGTGGTGTGAGTGAATGCAGGGAGATTTTCACCGAAAAGCTCTACTGCGTACTTTTCTACGTCTACGTCAGGTATAGAAACAGTATCAAGTGTAGGCTCATACTTTGATATCTTGCTGTCGTCCATGATTATAGACCAGATAGTAGCTGTGATTATCTGCTCGGATGTGAGCTGTGAAGGTGAGCTGAATGGCTCTATATCCATGATAACGGCAGGGTATATCATCTGAGTGAAGCCGTCCTTTTTGACCTCGCCCGAAGTAAAGCTGCGGAAAAATCCCACGCACTTGAATATAGTGGCGATTATGCCGATAACAGCGAAGATAGTGAAGATAACACCGAGAACGGTGTAAAGGCGCTTTTTCTTGTACGGGTCAGCAGCTGTGATATCATCAGGCTCGATATTTGCTCTGCGCTGAGCGATAAGCTCGTCGGGGTCTTCATCGAGTATGCGTCCGAGAGCAGATGTTACCTTGCCCTTTGGCTTTTTAGGCGCAAATTCTGATGTATCGGCAGGCTTTTCGGCTTTTGCGGATTCAGCCTCTTCCTGCTGAGTATCTTCTGTTTCGTCAGGAGCGGATACAGCTTCGTTCTCGTCTTCCTGTACATCAGGAGATTCTATAGCTTCTGTTTCGTTGACAGTTGTCGGAGCAACGGCACCCATCTGAGCTCTTCTCATTTCGATGACCTGCTGCTGTTTATCAGCGGAAAGCTCATCAAAGCGCTCTTTAAGCTCGGGAGAAAGACCTGAGATGACTTCTTCATCTGTCATTATAAGCGGCTCATCGGGAGCAGCGGCGGAAGTATCTTCTTCCCTTGGAGTATCCATATCGGCGATAGCTTCTTTAGCGTCCTCGCGGATATTGTCAAGCATATTTCCCACAGGGTCGCTTTCAGATGAAGAAGTATTATCCGTTTTGTCCTCCGAACCATTTATAGCTGCAATGGCAGCATCGATAAGCTCGGTAGCTGACGGAGCGTCATCATGCTCGAAAAGACCGTCCTCGGGAGCGGCTTCGGTTTCTGTGTCGGGAGCAGCTTCTTCCTTTGACTTGTTCATAAGCTTTTTGAAGAAACCGAGCTTCTTTGGCTTTTCGGCTTCTTCCTGTACTTCTGGAGTAATATTCTCGGCAGGAGCTTCTGCGGCTTCACCGAGTGACTCTATAGCCTCATCAACAGCATTGTCAGATGAAGAATTAACTATGATCTCCTCATCGAAGGTAACAGGTGAAGGTTCTTTGCTTTCAGCTTCCTCAGCAAGGCGCTTCATTTCCTCTATCCGGCGGAGTCTTTCTTCTTCCTGAGCGATACGAGCTCTCTCAGCTTCTTCCTCAGCAAGCCTCTGTCTTTCGGCTTCCTCGGCTAATAAGCGCTGTCTCTCAGCCTCTTCCTCAGCAAGTCGGGCTCTTTCAGCCTCCTCGGCGAGTCTCTGTCTCTCTGCTTCTTCAGCGAGACGTTTTTTCTCAGCAGCAGCTTCTGCAATTCTGCGTGCTCTTTCTGCTTCTTCCTCCATACGCTGACGCTCTTCCTCGGCGCGGCGCTGGTTTTCGGCTTCTATACGAGCAAGTCTGCGCTGCTCGGCTTCTTCAGCAAGGCGCTGTCTTTCGGCAGCGGCTTCAGCAGCTCTTCTTGCTCTTTCGGCTGCTCTCGCTTCCTCTGCGGCAGCTTCGGCAGCTAATTTTGCCTGTTTTTCTCTTTCAGCTTCTTCACGTCTGAGCGCTTCGTAGTCAGGCAGCTCACCTGTGATAACTATTTTCTTTTTCTTTGCAGGCTTTGGGGATTCCTCGGTCATAGGGATAGTATCGAATACCCTTGTCATTTCAGCCGAAGCCTCGGTGTGCATGACCTCAGAGATTATATTTGGTACTTCTTCTTCCTCTTCCTGCGGCTCAGGCTCGGGAGCTGATTCTGTCGGCGGAGCGAATTCCCATACCGAAGGCGGAGTATCATCGCTGATATTCTCAGCAGGAGCAGGCTCATCATAAGAGTGCTTTTTCTCGTCTTCAAGGGCATGGAGCAGGTCGTCAACCGACATATCGTCGAATTTGCTCTTTCTTACGGAGCGGGGAGTATTATGGCTTCGCGCAGGTGTGCTGCTGCTTCCGCCGCCGCTGTCCATAAGACTGTTGAGCATATCGTCAAGATCTTTTCTAATAGCCATTTCGACCTCCAAAAATCAAATAAAAACTGGATATATAGCAGAGTTATCTTATCTGACCGTTGCCGTTTATCAGATATTTAACTGTAGTAAGTTCAGTAAGTCCCATAGGACCTCTTGCGTGGAGCTTCTGTGTGGAAATGCCTATTTCTGCGCCGAAGCCGAATTCACCGCCGTCTGTAAAGCGTGTTGAAGCATTTACATAGACAGCCGCAGCGTCAACCTGCTTCTGGAATTTCTGTGCATTTTCAAGAGAGCTTGTAACGATGCACTCTGAGTGCTTAGTGCTGTATTTTCTTATATGAGCGATAGCCTCGTCGATGTCGTCAACTACCTTTACGGCAATGATGAAATCGTTGAATTCTGTAGCGTACTCTGTCTCTGTAGCCTTTTCTACGGAATTACCGAGAATAGCGATAGTCCTGTCACAGCCGTATATCTTTACATTGTGCTTTTTGAAGCGCTCTGCTATTGCAGGCAGGAACTTGTCAGCGATATCCTTGTGTACGAGAAGGCTCTCGATAGCGTTGCACACTGACGGACGCTGAGTTTTTGCGTTGTCTGTTATCTCGACAGCCATATCAAGGTCAGCCGAAGCGTCAACGTAAACGTGGCAGTTTCCTGCGCCTGTCTCGATAACAGGAACGGTAGCGGTCTTTACAACAGCCTGTATGAGGTTTGCGCTTCCGCGTGGGATAATAACGTCAACATATCCGTTAAGGCGCATAAGCTCATTAGTAGTTTCGCGGTCTGTATTCTCGACTACCTGAATGATATCGGCAGGGAGACCTGCTTCCTCAACAGCCTTTCTCATTATATTTCCGAGGCAGACATTTGAGTTTATAGCTTCCTTGCCGCCCTTGAGGATAACAACATTTCCTGTTTTAAGGCAAAGTGCGGCCGCATCGACTGTAACATTAGGGCGTGACTCAAAGATGATGCCGATAACGCCCAGCGGTACACGGGTCTTGATTATCTGCAAGCCGTTTGGACGGTTTCCGCCGCCGATGACTTCACCGATAGGGTCTGCAAGACTGATTATCTCGTCAACGCCCTTAGCGATACCTTCGATACGCTTTTCGTCAAGCATGAGTCTGTCCTGCTTGGCTTCTGACATACCGTTAGCTTTAGCGTTTGCGATATCCTTTGCATTCTCAGCAATGATAAGGTCTTTGTTGGCGATGAGCGCCTTTGAGATAGCTGCGAGAGCGTTATTTTTCTGTGATGTGGAAGCACCTGCCGCAGCCGCCTCAGCAGCCTTGGCTTTTTTGCCCAGTTCCTCTGTATAGCTCATATTTACACCTCTTACTCAGTTTCTGTAAGTTTATTTAGCCTTGAAAAGCGTGCCTATCTCCTTGTCCTCAAAGAGATCGTAAAGCTTTTCGGGGTCTTTTCCGTTCATGATTATCATGTCGATGCCTGCATTTGTGGCTATTTTAGCGGCTGTTATCTTAGTGGACATACCGCCTGTGCCGAGACTTGAACCTGCGCCGCCTGCCATAGCTTCTATCTCTGGAGTTATCTTCTCAACGAGAGGTATCGGCTTTGCATCGGGATTTGAACGAGGGTCATCGTCATAGAGAGCGTCGATATCCGACAGTATAAGAAGCAGATTGGCTCCCGAAAGCTCTGCAACGAGGGCGGAAAGCGAGTCATTCTCGCCTATTTCAAGCTCCAGCTCATCTATAGCGATGGTGTCGTTTTCGTTTACTATAGGGATAACGTCCATATTCACCAGCTTCTCCACGGTATTCATGAAGTTTTCGCAGTGATTGGGGTTATTGATGATAGTTTTTGTGAGCAGTATCTGTGCCACGGTAACGCTGTATTTAGCGAACATATCGTCATAAACGTGCATAAGCTCGCACTGACCGATAGCGGCAACAGCCTGTTTTGTCTTTGTATCCTTTGGCTTTTCGGGGAGACCCAGCTTTCCTGCGCCGAGACCTACAGCGCCCGAGGATACCATGATTATCTCGCGTCCCGAGTTGTGCAGGTCGGAAATAACGCGCACAAGATTAGTCATTCTGCGGATATTCAGCTTGCCTGTCTTGTGGGCAAGGGTAGAAGTACCCAGCTTTATGACGATACGCTTTTTATCTGATATATTTCTCATAGGATCAGCTTCCTTTAGTTGACTTTATTCTGCGGAGTACCGCCGAGCCACGCTCTTATATTGCTGCAAACTATGTCCACAAGGCGCTTTCTCGTTTCGAGAGGTGCCCATGCAGTGTGGGGAGTTATGATGCAGTTTTTAGCGCCTTTAAGCGGAGTATCGGGAGACATCGGCTCTTTCACAAGTACGTCCACATAAGCGGCGGAGATCTTTCCGCTGTTCAATGCCTCTGCAAGGTCGGCTTCATTGACAACGCCGCCGCGAGAGGTATTTATGAGCATTGCCGACGGCTTCATATGGGAAATAAGCTCGCTGTTTACGATACCTGCTGTCTTGTCGGTAAGTGGACAGTGGAATGTGAGTATATCAGCCTTTTCTGCGGCTGTATAAAGGTCTGTGACCTCATAGGGACAGTCCTTTGGCTGAGTCCTTGTGCTTACGACTATATTCATGCCGAAGGCAGAGCCTATCTCAGCTACCTTGCGTCCGATAGAGCCATAGCCTACGATGGAAAGAGTCTTTCCTGCAAGCTCGTCTGTTGGCACAGGGAAGTAAGAAAAGGCAGGAGAGCGCTCCCATTCGCCGTTTTTTACAGCGATATCATAGTCTCTGATGCGGCTGTAGCGGTCGAGTATGTAAGCGAAGGTCTGCTGAGCAACGGCATCAGTTGAATACTGACCTGCATTGCAGACAACGATGCCTTTTTCCGCGGCATATTCGATATCCACGTTATTGAAGCCTGTTGCGAAAAGTCCTACGTATTTTATGTTCGGACAAGCGTCCATTACCTCTTTTGTGATGAGGACCTTATTGCATAGAACGATGTCTGCATCTCCGATATTAGCGGCAGTTTCCTCAGGTGGAGTAAGAGGGATGATCCTTACATCGCCAAGCTCTTCAAGCTGAGAGGTGGGGATATCTCCGCTGATATTGACTGTATACCAGTCAAGGACTGCTATTTTCAAGGCTCAGTCCTCCTTGTTTTTTGTATCTGTATCAGTTTTTTCCTCGGCAGCCTTTGGTTTGATGAAAATAGAAGTGAATATAGCTGCAGCGATGAGGATAAGCTCAGCTATGCCGAGTCCGTAGAAAAGAGTCTTGTTATTGCCAAGCCATACAAGGAGAGAAAGCGGAACAGCTATTGCGAAAATAAGCTGGAAAGGCTTTTTCTGTACGGCAAATCTGTAGCCGAAGAATATAACAGAAATTATAGCAAGAGCAAGATGCATAGGAAAAGGAAACGGGAAAATCGTGGGATTTTCAACGTCTGATATCTGTGCTAAAGCTGTAAGCATATTTGTGAAGTTCATAATATCTCCGATCCTCCGCATTAATAATGTATATCTTAAAAGCGGAATTTTATAAGTATGCAAAAGTCTGCACATTACAGTATAACACAATCGGCTGAGAAATTCAACTATTTTTTAAAAAATACACAAAAATTTTATGGCGCATTTCCGCGTATTTTCAGATGTTTTTAACAGGGGGTTGAATTTTTCCTAAAACAGACGTATAATTATATTATCAGACGCGGTTGTGTAGGGAGTAGTAAGTAGTTAGTGTGCAGAGTCACGCTGTCTCGCGTTGAGAGTATGGCGCAGTTTGCTGTCTCTCGCAGCTATAATCAGCCATAAAAACAAATCCGTACGCGGAGCAAGGGTGCAGCGTCACGCTGCAAAACAGGAAGTGATAGATATGATATATATGCTTGAAGATGAAGAAGGAATAAGAAATTTCGTGATATATGCGCTTGAAAGCTCAGGACTCAAAGCAAAAGGCTTTGAGACACCGTCGGAGCTTATAGAAGCTATCTCCGATGAAATGCCCGAGCTTCTTCTCCTTGACCGTATGCTCCCTGAGGAGGACGGTCTCACAGTGCTGAAAAAGCTGAGAAGCGCTCCCGAAACGCGGAAGCTTCCTGTTATCATGCTTACAGCAAAATCCTCTGAGCTTGACAAGGTAGAGGGGCTGGACAGTGGTGCTGACGACTATGTTGCAAAGCCTTTCGGCACGTTGGAGCTTATTTCAAGGGTAAAGGCGCTTCTGAGGCGTACTTCCGAGGATACAGCCGAAAAAATAGCCATAGGCAGTCTCTGCGTCTATCCCACAAAGCATGAGGTATTTGCAGACGGCGGAAAGGTTGCTCTTACGCTTAAAGAGTACGACCTGCTTATGACACTTCTGAAACACAAGGGTACGGTATATTCGAGAGATGAACTGCTCAGAGAGGTCTGGGGATATGATTTTGCAGGCGAGAGCCGTACCGTTGACGTACATATAAGGACTCTCAGACAGAAGCTTGGCGGCTGCGGCGAGCTGATACAGACTATCCGCGGCGTTGGCTATAAGGCAGGTGACGATATCATTGACTAAGAAAATATTCATTGGTATAATGACAATATGCGCAGTATCGGTCATAGCCGCAATGATACTCGCTACCGCTCTTATGTACGATAAATCGGTAACTACTGCCGAAGCGTCAGTCAAAACAGATGCACATATCATCTCGGAAGCCGTTGAAAGCTTAGGCGGAGCCTATCTTGAAAACGCTGCTTTTGGCGACAATATCCGCGTTACATGGATAAACAACAGGGGACAGGTGTTATTCGACACTGAGGAAGAACCCGAAGAGCTTGAAAACCACTCCGACCGAAAGGAGATATCCGAAGCCTTTGTAAAGGGCGAGGGAAGCTCGTCACGCTATTCCAAGACAATTATGCAAAAAACCGTAAACTACGCAGTAAGGCTCAATGACGGCACTGTTATAAGAGTTTCCGACGTACATATGTCTCTTGAAGCACAGCTTCTCAGGGTAATAAATCCAATGCTCCTCATTCTTGCGGCAGTAGTTGTATTTTCCGCACTTGCGGCAACGAGGGTATCGCGCAATATCATAAAGCCTATCAACAATATAGACCTTGCTCACCCCGATACGAAAAAGAGCTATAAGGAGCTTTCGCCCCTGCTTGAAAAGCTGAGTTCCCAGAATATCAAGGTAAGCCGTCAGATGGATGAATTACAGCAGAGCCGTGAACAGTTCGGACTTATGACAGAGTCAATGAGCGAGGGATTTATCATCACTGACCCTAAGCTTGCCGTGCTAAGCTGTAATACAAGTGCGAAAAAGCTTCTCGGAGCAGGAGCTTTCAACGTAGGACAGAGCATTTACGCCCTTAACAATTCAGAGGATTTCCGAAGATGTCTCATGAACGCTCTCGGCGGAAGGCGTTCGGAGTGTATCCTGCGTACAGGCGGCGGTCAGAGGGAAGTCATCGCCAGTCCTGCAAACAGCATAGACATGGTCTGCGGACTTGTGGTTTTCATCATGGACGTTACCGAAAAGCAGGAGCTTGAAACTATGCGCCGCGAGTTTACGTCAAATGTCTCACATGAGCTGAAAACTCCGCTGACAACTATCTACGGCATATCGGATATGCTTGCAAACGGCATGGTAAAGCAGGAGGACGTACCGCAGTTCGGCGGAAATATACGCAGTGAAGCCGAAAGGCTGATAGCTCTCATAAGCGATATAGTTTCACTTTCAAAGCTTGATGAGGACTCTGCTCCCCGTGAGAATGAGAGCGTTGAGCTTTACAGCCTTGCAGAGGAAGTCCTTGAGCGATTGAAGCTCAGTGCCGAGGAAAAGGGCGTAACTATGGGACTTACAGGCGAAAAGGTGTCTCTCATGGGAAGCCGCACAATACTCAGCGAGGTGCTGTATAATCTCTGCGACAACGCAATAAAGTACAATGTCAGCGGCGGAAAGCTTGATGTAAAGATATCACATATCCCTCAGAGAGCTATCATAACCGTCAGCGATACGGGAATGGGTATCCCACAGCAGCATATAGGACGTATTTTTGAGCGGTTTTACCGCGTTAACAAGAGCCGTTCACGCAAAATAAAGGGCACAGGTCTCGGACTCTCTATCGTCAAGCACGGCGTTATGTATCACAACGGTACTGTCAGAGTCGAGAGCGAAGCAGGCAAGGGCACTGTTTTTACAGTAGAGCTGCCTATTGAGAAAAAACAATGAGGTGTTTCAATGAACAAGGGCATTACTGCCGATGAGCTTGAAAAGCTCGTAAAATCGGAGTATGAGATAATAGATATACGCGACAGCTCTGCATTTGAGTACGGTCATATCGACGGAGCTGTGAATATACCGCAGGATGAAGTCCTCTCGGCGGAGCTTCCTAAGGGGAAAAAGCTTGTGATATGCTGCCGAAGCGGTATTATCAGCAGGGATATAGCCGACGAGCTTTGCGAAAAGGGCTTTGAAGCCTATAACCTTGAGGGCGGCTATGTGGACTGGCTGAGAGTGAAAATGGAGAACAGACAGGTGACAGAGGCTGTAGAGCTGAGCCTGAGGAAAAAGTTCAAGAAGTCCATATGGTGCAAATTCACAAAGGCGATAAACGAGTATGAGCTTGTAAAGCCAAATGACAAGATAGCCGTCTGTATTTCGGGCGGCAAGGACTCAATGCTCATGGCAAAGCTGTTTCAGGAGCTTAAAAAGCACGATAAGTTCCCATTTGAGCTTGTATTTCTCGTTATGGACCCCGGCTACAGTCCCGAAAACCGCCGCGTTATTGAGGAAAATGCACGTTCTATGTCCATACCTGTGCATATTTTTGAGTCGGATATCTTTGACTCAGTCTACAATATCGAGAAAAATCCCTGCTATATCTGCGCACGTATGCGCCGCGGATACCTCTACAGCCACGCAAAGGCTCTCGGCTGCAACAAGATAGCTCTCGGACATCATTTCGATGACGTTATCGAGACTATCCTCATGGGAATGCTCTACGGCGGACAGGTACAGACCATGATGCCAAAGCTCCACAGTACCAATTTCGAGGGCATGGAGCTGATACGTCCTCTTTATCTTGTGAGGGAAGCCGAGATAAAGCACTGGCGTGACTACAATGACCTGCACTTTATACAGTGTGCCTGCAAGTTCACTGATACCTGCACCACCTGTGCTCCCGACAGCCGCTCGGTGTCAAAGAGACTTGAGATAAAAAATCTCATTGCCGAGCTTAAAAAAGTGAACCCTCAGGTTGAGAAGAATATCTTCCGAAGCGTTGAAAATGTAAACGTGAATACGGTCATAGCATATAAGGACAACGATGGAGTCCACAGGTTTCTTGACAGATACGATGAGAGCAAGGACTGACGGCTCTGAATTTTAATTGTCGGGATTTGCCTGTATTTCGTTATGTAAAAGCGCTTTTACATGGATCTTGACGCAGATGTAAACGTCATTTTTCAGATTTTTCACAGTTGTAAAAACAGATTGGTAGCAAAATTTTTCTATGGCTGATATACTGGAGTCAGTCAAGAGAAAAACTTCGAGGAGGAAAATATGGAGATCGGAAATCAGATCAAAAAACACAGGACAAGATTAAAATGGTCACAGGAACAGCTCGCTGAAAAAGCTTATGTCAGCCGCCAGACTATTTCAAACTGGGAGAATGACAAGAGCTATCCCGATATCCATAGTTTGCTTATCCTCGGAATGCTTTTCAATATATCTCTTGACGAATTAGTTAAAGGAGATGTTGAAACTATGAAAAACGAGATCAAAAACAATGATGTGAAGGAATTCAACAAAATGGCGAGGCTTCTTACCGCAGAGTACCTTATAATGGTATTGTCACCGCTGCCGCTGGTGAAGTATCTTGGCTGGATAGGCGGAGTGATATGGGGTATCATCTTTGCGGTATCCATGTTCACGGCTGTAAAGGTGGAAAAAATGAAAAAGA
>SFFP01000048.1 GCA_004556875.1 Ruminococcus flavefaciens | reverse complement strand
TTCAAAGGCTCCTGCTTTCAAGGCTGGTCAGGCACTCAAGAACGCTGTAAACAAGTAATTCAAGGAGGATACTATCATGCCAGATAAGAAGACTGCAGAAACAAAGGTAGTTGAGACAGCAACTCCTGTAGAGGAGAAGAAGGCTGCAAAGAAGGCTCCTGCTGCAAAGAAGCCTGCTGAAAAGAAGGCAACAGCAGCTAAAAAGCCAGCTGCTGAGAAAAAGCCGGCTGCTAAGAAGACTGCAGCAGCTGTAGACAGCAAGGTTGTAATTCAGGCACTTGGCTCAGAGGTAAACACAGCTGACCTTGTTGCTAAGGCAACAAAGGCTTCAGGCGTTAAGGCTGTTAAGAAGGTCGACGTTTATGTAAAGCCTGAGGTAAACAAGGTTTACTATGTTGTAAATGGCGATACATTTGGCGATTTCGATCTCTTCTAAGAATTGTTTAAGCTCCGCTTTATGCGGAGCTTTTTATATTCGGGCATAAGTAAGGCTCTCCATTTGGAGAGCCTTTTTAACTATATCATGATATTTTGTTCATGCATTAGTTGTAACTATAGAGTCACTTCAGTTGTTTGTAGGTGTTGGCATTGGGTCAAGACCGAGGAGCATTCTCTGTATGAGGTTTGCGTCCTGTACTGTAAGACCGTCACCGTTTACGTCGCCGATATATCCGCCTCTCTTTGTAAGACGATGAGCGTCTGTACCGTCAAAGCTGTATTTATCAGGGTTTGCAAGAGACTGCATGATGATTACTACGTCACCCATATCGATGTTGCCGTCGTTATTGGCATCACCGCTTAAACCTGCGTATTTTGTTATTTCGAGGTCGCCGAAATAGATGTAATTGTTTTTCGGGTTTATGCAGAGTACACCTGATACAGTATCGTTCATACGGATACCGCTTTCAATGTCGTATCCCGAGTGCATATGAGCGTCCATGTCAATGCTGAAAGCTTTCATGCCTTTGAGCTTGAAGCCCTGACTTGCTGTGCCGTAATTAAAGTTTTCTACAGTTGCATTGTCCAGCTTGATGAACTTCTGGTCTTTTTCAGTATCGTTGATGTAAATTCTGAATGAGAAGCCGTCAGTATTATATACTGTCTTTTCATCTCCTGAGCCAGCAAGATCAAGGTTTATTGTCTGACCGTTTCCGATGATGACTTCATAAGCCTGACCGCCGGGGAGTTTTGTGAATTCATCTGTGGTGTATGTCTTTCCGCCTAAGGATCTGATTGTTATGTACTTAGGGTCGATGTTTCCTACGTTCCATACATAATCAGTTATGAGTACATCGCTGTTGCCCTTGTTTGAATGTCTTGTTACACTGTGGTATGCGTTTATAACGAGACCGTCAAGACTAAGCTTTTCGCCCTTGTCATAGATAGTCTTGGTAGGAAGAGTTTCGATGCTCTTGAAGTGGTCAACGCCTGTTCCGTACATCCAGCGCTCTTCTTCAGTTGTGGTTTGAGCTGTTGTAGTTGTTGAAGAGCTTACAGGTAAGCTGTTGATAACAATGCTATAGACGATCTGGTTATCCTCTTGAGGGTATGCGTTTGTTAATTTGTTTGGAATGAGAGTTACAATGTATTTGCCTGCGTCAAGTGTAGAGAATGCTGTTCCTTTGTATGTTTTTTTATTCTTATCTTCAAGAGTTACACTAAGGAGTGAAACGTCAGACTCATCGCCTGTGTAGGTGTTTTTAAAGATTCCGCCTCCGTCAGGCTCTCCGAACCATGGAGTTTTCATAGAGTAATCGTATGACAATCCTGACAGATCAAGCTCTTCGCCCTCATTATAAACTGTCTTTGTTGGGTAGGAATTGACCTTTTCAAGTTTATACTCCGGAGCCATTGTAACAGTATAAGTTGGAACATAGGAAGATGTAGTTGATGTCGTTATCTGGCTTGTATTATTTGTGGATGATGTGGTAACGGAATGATTTTCGTGTATTTCTACATCAAATGAGGTGTTATTAAATCCGTATAAAGCCTGCGGAATGCCCGGATTTTCGTTTTTGCTGTAGTAATTTATATTTTCCTTGATATTGATGTAGTATGTTCCGCTCGGAAGGGTCTTAAATGAATCGCTTGGATATACCTTGTTATTTTCATCTGTAATGGTATAATACTCAGGATCAATATATGCTATCTCTACATCGCGTTCAGAAGTTCTTCTTTCAAATCTTCCCTTATTTGAGCGAACATTATAGGAATGAACTACATGAACGATAAAGTCATCAAAGCTCAGTTCTTCGCCTTGAGAATAATCGATCCTTGTAGGAAGGGAATAGACTTCCTGTACTTGATCTATACCCGTGCCTGCAGGCATCCATATCTCATCTTCTTCTGTGGTAGTTGTTGTTGGTATGCAATGATTTGTGTCGGGAACAGTTGTGTAAAGGCCTGTTCCGCTGTTGTGGCTTGAAACAACTGTTGTAGTAGTTGTAGTAGTCTGAATAGGCTGAGCTGTTGTTGAAGTGACATCTCCTATTTTTTTAGCGCCTGTTATCTTTTCAATCTTGCCTTCAGGTGTTTCAACAGTTGTCAGCTCAATGCTGATAACGCAGTATTTCTCGAAATTATTAAGAGCTGCATAATCATCATATGGCATATCGCTAATATTGAAAGGATAGCCTTCAGAGTTGATAAAATAGAGCTTTCCGTTTTCGATGCAGTCAAAAGCGCTTGAAATGGTTCTTGTCTTGTTGGTAGTTACCGCAGGTGTAACGACTTTTGCGTCAACTACAGAATGTACGTAGTAATACTTTCCCTTACCTGCAATTACCTTTAAATCTACAGTATCACCGATATTTAAATGGATATCTTCATCGCTGTAGTTGTCGGCATTCAGAAAACTGTATACCAGATCTGCGTACTTTATCGGATCTGTACCATTTTCAAAATAGATGTATGTGTCGTCGATAGCGGCAACAGTATCATTTATCTCAAAAAGAACTATGTTGTCTGCCTGACCTTCATCAAAGTGTTCATCGCAGAATATAGCGCCGTTGCTTGCAATTCGTGCTTCACCTTGTTTGAGAGGTTTGTTGCAGTCTGACCAGCAGCAGTGTGCAACGATCTCGTCACTGTCATTTCCTGCAGCAACCGCGTAGTTAAGCGTCGCAGACGATTGCGGTTTGCTTATTGGAGCGGCAGACAGCATTGTAGTTGAAAGCGCAGCTGAAAGTGTGATTGATAATAATTTCTTAAAAAGCATAATAATACCTCCTTTGTAAATTTTTCATGCTTTCTATTACTTAGACGTATCAGAGAGATGTAACTCTCACAAAAAAATGAGTTTTTTTCGAGCACAAACTGTAGTCTGATACAGGCAACATTATATTATAATATGTAGGTGACAGGAAACCCAAAACATAATTGACCGATTGTGTAAAGATTGATATAATAATAGCACAAAAAATCACCTAATAAGTATTATATGTCATTGAAATAAGGTAAAAAGAGGGATATAATATAGACAGTGAGAAACAAGGTATGCATTCGGCATACTATTCAGAGGATATTAAAATTTGGAGGGATCTACTATGAAAAACACTAACCTTAAAAAACGTGCAGCTTCCATTGCAGCTGCGGCAGTAATGACAGTGTCCGCAACAGTGGGCACAACAGCTTCAGTACTTACCGCAGGCATCGGCACATCCGCCCTGACTGCTTATGCAGCTGAAAGCGGCGTAAAGGTACTCAGTTCCGCAGGCTATGGTGAAGGCATATATGCCACATGGTCATCGGTTTCGGGAGCATCAGGCTATAATGTCTATGTTGACGGCACTCAGATAGACAGTATGCTCATAAGACAGTACAGCGGCTATATGAGAGCAGATGCTGTTGGTCTCAAGGCAGGCAGCCACACAATGAAGATAGTTCCTGTTATAGGCGGCAAGGAAGATGCTTCCAAGGCTGCTGAGACAAAGGCAAATGCCTATGCACACGACAGAAGCGGCTTTGCTTTCGTAGGAGGCAATGCGAACGGTGCATACAATGCAGACGGTACTCTCAAGAGCAATGCGATAGTTGTTTACGTTACCAATTCAAACAAGGATAGCGTTACGGCAAGTATTGATGCAACAGGTAAGGGTGCGGAAACTCTTACAGGCGTTCAGAACATCATTACAGGCTACAAAAAGGGAAAGGAATCCCGACCGCTGAATATCAGATTTATCGGTAATATCACAGATCCCTCTGTTCTCACTAAGGGCGACCTCATGGTGGACACTGTTACAGCAGGCTGTACCATCGAGGGTATAGGAAATGACGCAACTCTTAACGGCTTCGGCCTTGTAATGAAGAACAGCTCAAATGTTGAGGTTAGAAATCTCGGCTTTATGAACTGCAACAGCAGTGAGGGCGATAACTGCGGTCTCCAGCAGAACAACAACCATGTATGGGTACATAACTGTGACTTCTTCTATGGTGATGCAGGTTCTGATGCAGACCAGGTAAAGGGCGACGGCGCTCTTGATACAAAGACTTCTACTTACATCACTCATTCTTATAATCACTTCTGGGACAACGGAAAATGCAATCTCCAGGGCATGAAGTCTGAGTCGACTGATAATTATATCACATACCACCACAACTGGTACGATCACTCAGACTCCCGCCACCCCAGAATAAGAACTTGCTCCGTACACTGCTATAATAACTATTTTGACGGCAATGCAAAGTACGGTGTAGGCGTAACAATGGGAGCATCATGCTTCGTTGAAAACAATTACTTCAGAAACTGCAAATACCCTATGCTCATCTCTCTACAGGGCTCGGACAACCTTTCGGGCGGCACATTCTCGGGAGAAGCAGGCGGTGTTATTAAATCCTTCGGCAATGTTATTACAGGTCAGAAGGCATATACAACATATCAGCAGGACAAGACAGAATTTGACGCTTATGAGGCTTCATCAAGAACTGAAAAGATCGGCTCTGATGTAAAGTCAAAGAGCGGCGGCACAGCATACAACAATTTCGATACATCAAGTGTGATGTACAGCTATACACCTGATAATGCTGAAGATGTACCTTCAATAGTTACATCAAAGGCAGGACGAGTAGACGGCGGCGATTTCAAGTGGCAGTTCGACAATGCTGTTGATGATGAGAGCTATGCAGTAAATCAGGCTCTTAAATCTGCACTCGTTGCATACAAGGGAAGTGTAACAGCTATCGGAAGCGGCTTCAAGGAGGACAATTCATCTGCACCTGTAGTTACAACAACTACCACAACTACAGTAAAGCCTGTTGTAACTTCCGTATCAACTACACAGGCACAGCCTGCCGTAACAACTGTTACAGCAACACCTTCCGTTACTCCTGTTACAGGTGCAAACGTTATTTACGTTTCGCCTAACGGCGGCGGTGACGGAAAGTCAATGAACAGCCCTACTGACGTGCTTACAGCTATCAAGTCTGTACCTGCCGGCGGTACTATATATCTCCTTGCAGGTACATATAAGTACAGCTCAACTATCATGATAGAGGAGAGCAATGCAGGCAAGGCAGGCGCATACAAGACTATGGCTGCATATCCGGGTGCAGCAGTTAAGTTCGACTTCTCAGGAGAGGCAGTTTCGGGTACAAACCGCGGCTTCGTACTTGACGGTTCATACTGGCACTTCTACGGCTTTGAGATAGCAAACGCAGGCGATAATGGTATGCTTCTCTCAGGCGATAACAATATCATCGAGATGATGGTATTCGACAACAATCAGGATACAGGCTTACAGATATCCAGATATAACGTCTCATACAATTCTGTTTCACAGTGGCCGAGCTACAATCTTGTAAAGAACTGCACATCACGCAACAACTGCGATGATGCAACTATGGAGAACGCTGACGGCTTTGCTGCAAAGCTTACCTGCGGCGAGGGAAATGTATTTGACGGCTGTATCGCATACTGCAACTCAGACGATGGCTGGGACTTATACGCAAAGGAAGCTACAGGTCCTATCGGTGTCGTAACAATAAAGAACTGTATCGCATTCCGCAACGGCTTTACTGAAAACGGCAGAGGCTACGGCGACTGCGACGGCAACGGCTTCAAGCTTGGCGGCGGCGGTGTCGGTACACGCCACATCGTTGAGAACTGTCTCTCATTCGAGAACCTCAACTGCGGCTTTACAGACAACAATAACCCGAAATTCGGTGATATGAAGAACTGTACCGCTTATAACAACGGTATCGGCGGCAACGGCAAGTCAAACTATATGGTTTACCGCTGTGATACTTCCGCTACATTCAACGGTATGATGTCATATATCAATACAGGTAAGGTCTCAAAGACCAATGCAGCAGGAATAAAGGTATCCAACGATAAATTTGTAGGAAAGATGTCAGAGTCTGTTTACTACAACAGCAATTATTACTATGCAAAGTCCAATGTGACAATGACGAACGGTGCAAAGCTTGGTGATATCATCACACCTGCTGACAGCGACTTCATTACTCTCAGTGTTTCAGCTATGGGAACAGATTTCCACAAGGCATGGAGAAACGCTGACGGCTCACCAAAGCCTGCAGGATTTGCTGAAACAGCTTCAGGCAGCGCTTACAAGAATATCGGTTATCATATGAGCAGCGGAGTAAAGCAGACTTCTTCTCCTGACCCATATGCAGCAGGTACATCTGCCCCTGTTCAGACAAATACTCCTGCACAGACATCAACCACTACCACAACAGTGACTACAGTCACAACTTCATCAACACCTGCTGTACCTGTTGCAGGCGGCTATGTTCACGACTTTACTGCCAACGGTACACAGAGCAGCTTCTACAGCATTACAGGTAACCTCTCTGATGCTAAAGGAACTGTGAATTATGACGGTAAAACTCTTACCAAGTGTCTGAAGATAGAGACAGCCACAGCTGTAAGCTTCAACGCTCCCTCCGCAGGTAAGCTTACCCTCGTATTCACAGAGCCTGCAGCTACTATCAAGATAGACGGTACTAAATATACATCAGGCGGAAACGGTATAATCACAGCTGATCTTTCAGCAGGTGCACATACTATTGCAAAGGCTGATGCTGCAAATCTCTTCTATATGGTTTATTCAGCTTCATCTTCACAGCCAGCGGTAACTACAACAACTACAACAAATAAAGCAGGAAACGGCATAAGCGGTGACGCTAACGGCGACGGCGGAGTTGATTTCGCAGACGTTGTTCTCATCATGCAGTCGCTTGCAAATCCTGATAAATACCAGATAGCACCCGAAAACCGCGAAAACGCAGATGTAAATCTCAAGGGCAACGGAATAACAAATGCAGATGCCGCTGCTATCCAGAAGTATCTGCTCAAGCTCATACCAACTCTTCCGGAGTCTTAATTGATTTCGGATCCCCAAATATAATGATATGATGGAAGAAGGAACCTCCCCCATAGGTTCCTTTTTCTATTATTTAAGCTGTTTGCTTAAATTATCACACTTTTTTTACATATGATATGCACGAAAAATATTGACATCGGACTTAAAAGAAAGTATAATAAGGTTAAAGAATTATTGGTTCTTTCCAATAAAAAGGAGGATATTAAACATGAACAGAAAGCTCAGAAAAACACTGGCACTTGCGGCTGCAGGCGTTATGGCAGCTGTTCAGTGCGGCTCTGCAGGTCTTTTCACCTCTGTGGCAGCTGATAAGGCGACAGATGCTACCACATTTCCTTATACTATAGAGGGTGAAAAAATGGAAGGCGCTGACCTGTGGACTTCTATCTATCAGACCGAGATACCTGGATACAAAGGCGATGGATTCTTCTATCTCACAGCAAAGCCTGCTTCTTTTGAAGTAACTGTTCCTGAGGACGGAATGTACTCTATCGTAGTACGCGGCGCACAGATACTCAACGAGGGCGGAAGACAGCAGGCTGTAACAATAAACGGAGTTAAATACACAACGCAGGCTGCATATTCCGATAAGTGGATCGATTACGATTTCGGAATGGTACGCATGAACAAGGGTGTCAATAAGATCGAGTTCATAAGCGAATACGGATATATGGCTATAGACAGCGTTACTGTTGACGCAGCGCAGTTCCCTGATCTCTCAAAGGCAAGCGGTACAACTATTGACCCTAAGGCTACTCCCGAGACAAAGGCTCTCATGGCTTATCTCAAGAGCGTTTACGGAAAGCATATCCTTTCTGGACAGCAGGAGATCTATGGCGGTGGTCACGGTGTTGATACAACTATCCGTTATGACGCAAATGCAAATAAGTGTGTAGACAGCGACGGAAATGAGTACGTTATCGACGAGGAAAGCTGGGACAAGACCGAGAGCGGCGAGAAGTTCCCATGGCACTGTACAGGTCCTGACGGACAGGTCTACACCTACAGCACTCAGAACCGCAACTACTCTTACAACGATTACAACTTTGAGGTTAGATACATTAAGAACCTGACTGGCGAAGAGCCTGCTATCCGCGGCTTTGACTTCGGAAGCTACTGTCCATGCTATGCGTGGGACGACGGTGTGGCTCAGCGTATGATCGACTGGACTACAAAGAAGAACGGTATCTGTACAGCTTCATGGCACGTAAATGTACCTACAACTAAGGCTGATTATACTCTTGGCGAGCCTCTTGCCTTTGAAAAGACAACATATACCGAAAAAACAGACTTTATCACAAAGAACTGCATGGTAAAGGGCACAATGGAATATGATTACTTCCAGCTTTGTATGAAAAATCTTGCGGCTGAGCTGAAAAAGCTCCAGGACGCAGGAGTGCCTGTAATTTTCCGTCCTTTCCATGAGGCAGAGGGTAACCCGAGCCGCACAGATGACCATATTGACGGAAGCGGTGCATGGTTCTGGTGGTCAAAGGAAGGCGCAGAGGTATACAATCAGCTCTGGACATTCTTACAGGATACACTTACTAACGAGTATGGACTTCACAATCTCATCTGGGAGCAGAATCTCTATGCTTGGTCAGATTATTCAGCAAAGTGGTATTCGGGCGATGACAAGGTTGATATCGTAGGCTTTGATAAGTACAACTGCCAGTACAACCGTCACGACGGCAAGTCCTCAGGAACACCTAACGAGGACGCTGAGGCTGGTATATTCTATACGCTCAACAAGTTCGTAAAGGGCAATAAGATGGTATCCATGCCTGAGAACGATTCCTGCCCGAGCCTTAACAATATGAAGGTAGAGCACGCTTACTGGCTGTATTTCTGCCCGTGGTATGACTCAGAGCAGTCACACTTCCTCTGCGGCAAGGAGTATCAGGATCCTGATACATTCACAGAGCTTTACAAGAGCGATTTCTGTATCACACTTTCAGAGCTTCCTAAGGATCTCTTCAAGGGCGGTTCTGAGCCTTCAACAAGCACAACAACTACAACAAGCAAGCCTTCTGCAACTACGACCACCACAACTTCTTCAACACCTGCTGTACAGGCTAAGAAGTACGGTGATGCAAACTGTGATAATGAGGTAGATATGTCTGATGTAGTTCTTATCATGCAGTCACTTGCAAATCCTGATAAGTTCGGCACAAATGGAACTGACAAGAATCATCTTACTGCACAGGGTGAAGCTAACGGTGACGTTGACAAGAGCAGCAAGGGCATCACATCAAACGACGCTCTCAAAATACAGGAGTTCCTTCTCGGTAAGGTAACTGACCTTACACCTGCTTCAAAGTAAAAATATAAGAGCTGTCCTGCAAAGGGCAGCTCTGCGCATTTCAGCCAATTGCTGTGAAAGTTCCTTGAAAAAATTCGGGAGTGCGGCAATTGACTGAGCCTGTGCGCTGTGATATAATAGATAAAGTAAATTTAATACGAATAAAGCGCAAACGACACACGTATTACCGAAAAGGTATGTAAATCTGATCACGGAACGAAAATTCTGAGATCATACCCTTTTGGAAGTACGTGTTTTTTTGCGCTTTTTTTCGGGAATGGAGAGTTATAAATGCCAAGAAATCAGTTCCAGCGAATGATATTCGCACTTATCACAGTTGTGATAACAGTACACGCATACGTGTTCTACAGTCTTTATGTCATCAACGGAAACACATTCATGCAGATAACAGGTGAGGGAAGTGTTCTCTCGGCTATCAGCAAAATGGGCGGAGTTTCAGTGCTTGGCAAGGCAATACCGATATGGGCAGTAGTTCTTATCGAATTCTGTTTTGCTTACACACTTGAAGTACTTGTGGGAAGTCCGCTTTCTTTCAAGCTTGTATGTCGTGTATTCAAGTTCGGAGAAGTTCACCCTGTTATCTTTGAGACAGCTATCATCACAGCTACTGTTGGGATAATGTGTCCGTCAATGAGTCTTATTGCCGCAGTTCTTTACTATCCATACGGCATGGTAGATTTCAATATCTTCACGCTTCTTGCAA
>SFFP01000047.1 GCA_004556875.1 Ruminococcus flavefaciens | reverse complement strand
GCAAGCTCTTCAAGAAGCTCAATATTGTCGTACTGAGCAGGGTGAGCCATTACAGCAACGCCCTTTGCTGTATGTATCAGGTCTATTACAAAATTTACGTCAGGGTACTCACGCTCAACATAGCATGATCCGTTCTTGGGATTAAACAGTTCTCTGTCAAGGTCGCCGTAAAACTCAAGAGCATAGCCATAGTCGATGAGTGCTCGCATTATGTGCTGTTTGAATATACTTTTTGAAGCTGTGGTACGTTTTAAAATACTCTCCTGTGTTATTGGAAATTTTTCCATTACCTTCTCTATCATTTCCCTTGAGCATTCTTTTCTTATCTCGCAGGATTTCATACAAAGCCCCTCAAGTCTGTTAGGCTTTGACGGTGCATAACACAGAATATGTACCTTGCTGTTTCTTTCCTTATCCCATGCCGAAAGCTCTACGCCGTGGAGTATCTTTATCCCTGCGCGTTCGCCCAATACATCAGCTCTTGAAAAAGAAGCCATAGTATCGTGATCGGTTATCGACAGCCAATCGATATTCATGCGTTTCGCCTGTGCAATTACATCTTCTATACCAAGCGAACCGTCGGAAAGGGTGGTGTGACAGTGCAGATCGCAAATCATACATAACCTTCTTTCGCCGTATTTCTGCGGCAGAATAATATTTTTTATTTGTATTGATAAGGCGCTTTTTTTAATAACATGGTTACCAAAAATTCAACAGTAATAATAACGCTAATAATTATATCACAATACTATGAATATTTCAAGTATTTTAGTCTAATTTTCACATTTCTATCACTTTTCTGCACTATCAGAGTAAAGTATTCCTACTAAAGCAGTGCGTAAAGCTCACTCTTTCTGAAGCCTGTCTCCTTAGCTACCGCTTTACAGGCTTCTGTAGGCTTTTCTCCCATTTCAATAAGTTTTTTTACCTGTTCCATAGCTTCTTCTATGGTAAGTTCTCCGTCCTCTGTTTCCTGTGCACCTTCAAGCACAAGGACATATTCTCCGCGCGGCTCATTCTCATTATAATATGCAACAGCTTCTGAAAGAGTAAGCCTCAATACTTCCTCATGTATCTTCGTAAGCTCTCTGCAAAGTGATATCCTTCTTTCTCCGCCGAAAAATCCTGCAAGGTCAGAAAGAGTAGTTTTCAGCTTATGCGGAGCTTCATAGAATACCATTACTGCCGTCTCGCCGCGAAGCTTTTCCAGCCGCTCCGCTCTCTCTTTTTTTGGAACAGGCAAAAAGCCTTCAAAAGTAAATCTGCGTGTACTCAGTCCCGATACAGCCACTGCCGAAACTACAGCGCTCGGTCCCGGGACTACTCTTATGTCTATGCCGTTTTCCGCACACATCCTTACCAGAACTTCTCCGGGATCGGAGATACAGGGCATTCCTGCATCAGTAACTACTCCACAGCTTTCGCCTGCAAGCAGGCGGTCGATTATATGCTGTGCATCTGATTTAGAGCTGTGCTCATGAAAGCTTACAAGCTGTTTCTTTATTTCAAAACGGTTGAGAAGCTTTAATGTAACTCTTGTGTCCTCTGCACATATAAAATCTACTTTTTCAAGTGTATCAAGCTGTCTGAGGGTTATATCATCAAGATTGCCTATAGGAGTCCCTATTACGTAAAATGTTCCGCTCATATCTGCTCCTTTCCTGTGTCATATATTTTCTGAAGCTCTTCTGTAAAACCGTTCTCACTGCGTATATATAGCTGAGGTTCTACCTTCATAAAAGGTTTTGAGCCCTTCTTGCCCTCAATGAGGAAAAGCCACGGTGCTTCCTCTGCGTTTTTAGAAACGAAGCGAAGGCGCTTAGGCTCGATATCATGACACTTCATGGCGTATATCACATCGCTGAGCCTCTCAGGACGGTTGCATACACAAAGTCTTCCGCCGAATTTGAGGAGTTTCTGTGCCGCCGCACAAACATCATTTATGGTGCATAATATTTCGTGCCTTGCAATCTTCTGAGCAGTTATCACGCTCTGAAAGCCTGCATTGTTCACCTTATACGGCGGATTGCAGGTCACAAGGTCAAGCTGTCCGAGAGGAGCACCCTCCCAAAGCTCTTTCAGATCCGCACATATGGGAACTATTCCCTTTGTTTCGCTCTTTTCAAGTCCGAGGCGAAGCTGCTCTATTGCACCCTCCTGTATATCCACTGCATATGTCAATTGAGGCGGCATTTTTTTCTGCATGATAAGCGGTATTATGCCGCAGCCAGTACCCAGGTCGCAGACTTTGTCCTTTGCGCGGTACTGGGAAAAATCCGCAAGCAGAAAGGCATCCGTACCGAAGCGGTGGTCACTGCTGGCACAGACATATATCTTTTCCGTAAGTTTTTCGTATTTGTATTCCATATTTTTCCTTTTTATCTTCTCATCATTACAAGATATTCTGTAGTTCCGTCTTCAAACTTCTTTGTATCTGTAAGATGAAAACCATGTGCTTCATAGAAGCGGACAGCATCAATATTTTTTTCTATAGTCCAAAGAAAACTGGCTGAATAGTTTTCTTTGGCATATTCGATCAATTCCGAGCCTACTCCCTGACCTTGAAAGAAATGATCCACATATAGTTCAATGACCTCTTCATTCTCTATGCGTATAAGCCCTTTTATTATTCCGTCATCATACAGGAACATATTGTTAAGAAAGCCGTTTTTGATGTAGTTTTTTGCAACAGTAAGTACCTGCAATTCACCAAATGAGTATGCGTCATCATTAAATATAGAGCGATACTTCATTCGTTTTGCAAACACAAGCATCTCTGCGATTCTTGAAATATCCTCTTGCGCAGCCCTTCTGATATATTTCTCATTAACCCTGCTAAATTTCAGTGTATCATTATGATCATGCAACATATCAAGGGCTTCTGACATATCAACACATCTTGCATACCTGTTTTTCCACATAAACTCGTTATAATAGCGGTAGGTTTGCTCCGCAGTCATGAACTCATTGTCAAAGGTGGAATTGCAGTACTCAGGAACTATCATCTCAAACCCATGCTCAAAGCCGCATTTCACCGCTGCGTCTATGCAGTAATCCGTCTGCAAGCCCGTGACTATGAGCATTTTCACGCCTTTTTTCCGCAGATACTCAAGAAGACCACTGTCACGGAAGGGGCTGTTTACGGTCTTATCGAATATGCGCTCGTCTGTCTCGGGAGCAAGATCACTGCACACGTCAAAGCCGTCGCCTCCTTTTGATAAAGGCTTCCCCTCTCCGTCATCATGGCGAATATAAATGACTTCAACATCGTTTTTTCGTGCTTCTGCTATCAATATGCGGACATTTTCTATGTATTTATCGTAAGAATAGAGCTTATTGTTCGTTATAAACTCCTGTGCATCTACAACAAGGAGCGCGGTTTTCATTTTATAGTACCTCCGCCCACGACGATATCCCCGTCGTACAAGACTACAGCCTGTCCGCTTGTTACAGCTCTCTGAGGCTCGTCAAATTCAACCTTATACTCACCATTTCCGAGATATGTAACTGTTGCAGGCTGTTCACGCTGGCTGTAACGTGTTTTTGCAGTAACTCTCATAGGCTCGTCAAGCTTTTCAACGGAAATAAGGTTAAAATCGTCGGCTATAAGGCTCTTTGTGTAAAGGTCACTTTCAAGTCCGAGCGTAACAGTATTCGCGTCCATATCCTTGCTGACTACGTATGCAGGGTGACCGAGAGCGATACCAAGTCCTTTGCGCTGTCCGATAGTATAATTAATTATACCCTTGTGCTCACCGAGAACTTTTCCATCCGTATCAATGAAGCTTCCGTGAGGCGTTTCACAGCCGGTAAAACGCTTGATGAATGATGCATAGTCTCCGTCAGGAACAAAACAGATATCCTGACTGTCAGGCTTATTGGAGTTAACAAGTCCTGCCGACTCCGCAAGCTCTCTGACCTGAGTCTTTTCAAGCTCGCCAAGCGGAAAAAGCGTATGTGAGAGCTGTTCCTGTGTGAGAGAATAAAGCACATAGGTCTGGTCCTTGCTTCTGTCCTTAGGACGTTTCAGAAGCCAGCGCTGACGGCTTTCATCATACTCACAGACTGCATAATGTCCTGTGGCAATGTAGTCATATTCAAGCTCCAGGGCTCTGCGGAGCATCTTATCAAACTTTACATGACGGTTGCACTCTATACATGGATTTGGTGTACGTCCGCAGAGATAGCTGTCCGCAAACTGCTTCATAACGTGCTCACGGAAATTATCCTTGAAGTTGAAAACAAGATGCTCAAAGCCAAGTCTCCGCGCGACACTTCGTGCGTCCTCAACATCTGACAGCGCACAACAGGTCTTACCCTCTTTTTTCGCTTCGGAAATGTCCTCGTCCGAAAAAAGCTTCAGGGTAACTCCCATGACTTCATATCCCTTATCTCTCAGAAGCATTGCCGCAACAGAGCTGTCAACTCCGCCGCTCATGCCTACCATAACCTTTTTCATCTTTATGCTCCTTTTAAAACAGCATGGGCGAACATCGTTCGCCCTTAAATTATATTTACCAGCTCGTCAAGTGATCTGACATAGTGATCCGATATTTTTCTTACCTCTTCGCCATCCGCTTCCGAAACAGGATCATAAACTCCTGCGGTAATAAATCCTGCGGCTTTTGCGGTCTCTATGCAGTGCAGTGAATCCTCAACAACGAGAGTTTCATCGGGGCTTGTCCCAAGAAGCTTTGCTCCGCCGAGGAAAATATCGGGAAAATTCTTGCCCATAGGGTATTCACTGTCAGTGAGAAGAAAACGTATACGCTCATATACTCCGCAGCGGCTAAGCGCTGCCTTTGCAAGTCCCTTATAAGTAGCCGTTGCCACTCCGTAAGGTATACATCTGCTGTCAAAATAGTCCATTATCTCAACAGCGTGAGGTTTCAGCGGTATCTGTTCTTCATAGCGCTGACGAACCATTTCCTCTATACGATGTATCACATACTCCTTTGTACAGCTTAGTCCGAAGCGGTCTATGAAATACTGCGATGATTCATCTACAGTCATTTTTTTGACTATATCAGATATATCAGACGGCGGCGCAACGCCGTTTTCTAAAAGAAATTCCCTGTCGATACTGCTCCAGACCGTCATTGAATCAAGCAGCGTACCGTCAAGGTCGAAAATAACACCTTTTATCAAAACTACTCCTGTTCCTCCTCAGAACCGTTGTCTTCATCAGCTTCTTCTTCGAGTGGCGGCTCCTCATCCGGCGCAGGCTCAGCAACAGGCTCTTCATCAGGTGCAGGCTCAGGCTGTTTTTCTTCTTCAGCTCTTCTCTTAGCCTCTTCTTCCTCAGCCTTTTTACGCTCTTCCTCTTCGGCTTTGCGTCTTGCCTCTTCTTCCTCAGCAAGCTTGCGTTCAGCCTTATTTCTGCTCAGAAACTGAGACTGCGGTTTGTCCTCAAGTTTTACGAGCTTGCCTTTTGTCTCTGAGTTGCCGCACACGAGTACAGCCTGATTTCCCATAAGCTCATATGCTTTATTGAAATCGTCCATGTTGTACTTCACATTGCCTTTCAGCGGATCTGCAACATGAACGACGTTTTCATCATAATCATAGCCGTAAACGACCACACAATGCTGAAAATCGTTGAACCACATTTCCTCGCCCTCATAGGTCGTCCATCTGTAAATAGACGGACTTATTATAAGGTCGATAGTACTCCATACCACAACAGGTCTGCCCTGTGCGATCTGATAAAACAGTTCCCTGAGTGATCTTCCTGTCATGTCTACAGCATAGCACGGCGACTTGACCGACTCAAAATAATCATCGGCTGTCTGAACGATAACAGGCGTGAAACAGCCAAATCCTTCTTCGGATTTAGGATCGCCTATGTATGCTTCTCTCATTGTCGTCACGCCGTTATTGTCCATCGGCATGAATTCGTCGGCAAGTGTGACTTTATCTATGTCAAATCCGAGATAATTGAGAAGCTCACACAGTGCAGTAACTTCACAGCCTGTGGGAAGCTCAGGCAGCTGCATAACTGTATTAAAGCCTTCTGTTACATATTTATTTGGAAAAGACTCATCTGATTTTACGCTTATATCAAGCTTGAATACTTCCTCAGACGGATCTTTTTCAGTCTTGTCTTTTTCTTCGTCGTCTTTCACATTCTTTTTCTCTGTAACTTTCACATTTGATGTATTGTCATATCCTGAAACTGATAGTTCTGTCCTCTTTCCACATGATGCCATTGTTACCAAAGCCACTGCAGCAACAGCCGCTTTCGCAAGAAAGTCACCTATCATTTTTCTACTCCATATCTATCATAATTTTCGCCCTGTAATCCTTCTGTGCAGAAGTTACAGTCTCAAGAGCAAGACCATATATATCAGATGCCCTGATCTCGAGTTCCGCAAACCTTTCAGCAATATCCCCAAGCTGTGACAGTTTTGCGATAGACGACGCAAAAGGTATCTTAGCCGCACCCTTTGCACGAGCAAGAATTTCTCTTCCTCTTTCGTTGAACGCAAGTATCCTGCCATATGGCGGAAGCTTCCTCATATCCTCTTTTGTTATCCCTATCAGTAATGCAAGGATTATACGTCTTATCCTTGCCATAGTGTACCTTTTTGTCTTTACCGTAAACAGCAGCTCATCAAGCGAGCCTGCCATTCGTGCCCCATAAATACGGTGTTCAAGTCCCTGACCTACATCATATATCTGTGATATCTCATCAGTCGTTGAGCTTCTGAGCTTATACAGTATGACCCTTTCAAGCCTGCTAAGCGAAGCTGTTTCGCCTTTTGAAAGCGCTGCAGAGATAGCTGCTGCCCATTCAGATGTTGTAAATTCTGAAATATCTGCATTTTTCTGTATCCTTTCACGCAGAAAAGATGCGCTTGCAAAGCCGTCCTCTGCTTTTTTGCCGTCATGCTGAGCGCTGAAACGCTTTATTGTAAACGGCTTTATCGGAGACTCAAGCTTTTTCAAAGCTTTAAGGTATTCTATTGCCAGCAGATTATTCGGCTCTGAGATTATAGCCGCCGCTTCGGGATCAATACCATTGACCACAGAGCTAAGCGCACGCGGATATGTATACCCCTTTTCCATTATACTCTTTATCTCGTCAGCATGAGAAACAGCAGTAGTATTAACAGTCTCCATAGCTTTCAGAAGAGTATCCGCATCTCCACACTCGCTTCCGAAAGAAAGCTCGTCCACTGCCCCAAGAGCATCAAGAAGATAAACAGCTCCTGTGGCAAATCCCTCGGCTGACGCGATACTGTACTGTACAGGCAGTTCTATCACAAGATCCGCCCCCGAACGTACTGCAAGACGCGCTCTTTCAAGCTTGTCGATAACAGCTGTATCACCGCGCTGAACGAAATTACCGCTCATTACCGCGACAATATGATCAGCTCCGTTTTCGCGCGTCTTTTGTATATGATAAAGATGACCGTTATGGAACGGATTATACTCACAGATTATCCCACTGACTTTCATTTTACTACCTCTTCTCACAAATTTCAATGTTTTTCATCAAATTTTAATTAACTTTACAGAATATTTATTGATTTACACATGGTTTTCGGCATTTTGCCGCACCGATCACGCTTATTTTCACCTTTTTGTTACGTATTATAAAGTTAAATTTGCAAAAAGTACTTGCAATTTTCAAAAAATAGTATATAATAATATATGCAAAATCATTTTTGAAAGGAAATTACATATATGATCATCTTAGTTGTTAATGCAGGAAGCTCTTCCCTGAAGTATCAGCTCATCGACATGAGCGATGAGAGCGTTATCGCCAAGGGTAACTGCGACCGTATCGGAATTGACGGACATATCAATCACAAGACTGCTGACGGCAGAGTTCTCGATGAGGACTGTGCATTCCCAACACATACAGAAGCTTTCATGAAGCTTGTTGACTGCCTCACAAAGGGCGATGCCAAGGTTATCGACAGCATGGACGCTATATCTGCTGTTGGTCACAGAATAGTACAGGGTGCTGACGTTTTCGACAAGTCTGTTCTCGTTACAGATGAAGTCATCGACAAGATCGACGAGCTTCGCGAGCTTGCTCCTGTTCACAACCACGCACACGCTCTCGCTCTCAGAGCTTGTAAGAGTGTTATCCCTGCAAACGTTCCTCAGGTCGTTGTATTCGATACAGCATTCCACCAGACAATGCCTCCAAAGGCTTATATGTTCGGTCTTCCCTATGATGATTATGAGAAGCTCCACGTAAGAAAGTACGGTTTCCACGGCACATCACACCGCTTTGTATCAAAGGCACTTGCTGACGCTATGGGCAAGGACGTAAAGGATCTCAAGATCGTTTCATGTCACCTCGGCAACGGTTCTTCGATCACAGCTGTTGACGGCGGAAAGTCAGTTGATACATCTATGGGCTTTACTCCTCTTGACGGTGTTGTTATGGGTACAAGAACAGGTTCTGTTGACCCATCTGCTGTAACATTTGTTGCTGACAAGCACGGCTTTACTCCTTCACAGATGAGCGAATATATGAACAAGAAGTCAGGTTTCCTCGGCGTTTCAGGCGTTGGTTCTGATAACCGTGACATTCAGGAAGCTGCTAACAACGGCAACAAAAAGGCACAGCTCGTTTCTGATATGCTCACATACGAGATCCAGAAGTACATCGGCGCTTACGCTGCTGCTATGAACGGCGTTGACGCTATCCTCTTCACAGGCGGTATCGGTGAGAACTCATGGGAAGTAAGAGAGGCTGTTTGCCAGAACATGGATTACTTCGGAATAAAGATAGATGAGGCTCTTAACCGCACTATCAGAGGCAAGCTCACAAAGATCTCTACACCTGAGTCAAAGATCGAAGTTTGGATCGTTCCTACAAATGAAGAGCTTCTTATCGCAAGAGATACTCTCGCTCTCATTTCCAAGTAATTATAACATATAATTACAGAAATAGCAAGAAATGCGGCGTAAAAGTTATGTTCGGATATCTTAGCCGCACTTATAACATATAGCTGTAAAAATATCAACCACATATTAAGCAAAAGGAGTCCGTTCGACAGGCTCCTTTTCTTTTTACAGAAAAACAGCACCGCTTTCGCAGTGCTGTTTTTCTTCTATTTTTGAGAGAGACTCAAGCTTTGATTATGCGATAGCTGCACCAAGTGCCTTGCAATTTGCAACTGCATCATCATCGGGAGCTTCGTTTACTGTGAGGCAGTCTGCTGCGAGAACAGCGCCTGCGCCCTTAGCATCCTCTTCCCAGTTTCTCATCCATTCACCGTCGCCCCAGCCGTATGAGCCGAAGAGAACGATCTTCTTGCCGCTGAGATTTGCCTTGCAAGCATCCCAGAGAGGCTGGAATTCATCTTCTTCAAGAACTTCAGCTCCCATTGCAGGGCAGCCGAATGCGATGGCATCATAGTTAGCAACATCGTCAGCGCTGAAATCTGCGGAAGTCATAAGTGCTACCTCTGCACCTTTTTCCTTTGCTCCGTCTGCAACTGCATTTGCCATAGCTTCTGTATTGCCTGTCTGGCTCCAGTATACTACTGCTACTTTACTCATAGTTAATTCATTCCTTTCTGTTAGACATAGCTAACCTATAATCAAAAATAATAACGGCTGTTAGCACGTTATAACATTGATATTATATCAAAGCCGACTCGCACTCCGCTACTCCAAAAAGAGCAAAACGCGCTCCAAACAGAAAAGGACTGCCGCAAAGCAGTCCTCATAGTTATTATAGTAATTCTATGGCTTTTTTTAAACGCTCTAAACCATCATTCAGCATACTCCGCGGACAAGCTATATTCATGCGCAGAAAATCTCGTCCGTTTCCATACTGTTCACCGTTTGATAAAAACAGTCCCGTTGATGTACGGATATGCTTTGCAAGCTGACGGGACTCCATTCCCAGTACTGAGCAGTCAAGCCAGAGAAGATAGGTAGCTTCTGAGCTTATGAGCCTTATCTGCGGAAGCTCCTTTTCTATAAACTCAGCAGCACATTTTTTGTTGCCGAAAATGTACTCTCTAAGCTGATCTAGCCATTCTCCGCCTTGAGTAAACGCCGCAACAGCCGCCTGTATTGCAAAAGCATTCGGCTCTGCAACTTCATCGGTGTTAAGTGCTCTCCAAACTTTGTGACGAAGTCTGTTATTCGGAACAACAGCCGCCGCAGTCTGCAATCCAGCAAGATTGAACGCCTTTGTCGGAGAGATACACACAACACAGTTATCAGCACACTTTTCAGAAACAGACGCAAACGGAACATAACTCTTATTCGGGTCAGTAATATCACAGTGTATCTCGTCGGAAATGACAACTACTCCGTTATCATATGCAAGATCTCCTATACGTGAAAGAGTCTCTTTATCCCATATCCTGCCAATAGGATTATGAGGATTACAAAGAAGCATAAGCGTAGTCTGAGGGTAAGCCATTGCAGCTTCAAGGGCTTCCCAGTCGATACTGTAGTTTCCGCTTTCGTACTTCATAGGGCACTCAAGCACATTTCTGCCGTTATTTCGTATACAATTGTAGAAAATATTGTACACAGGTGTCATTATGAGAACATTTTCCGCCGCAGTAGTAAGCTTTCGAACACAGCTTGATATTATCGGTATCACGCCCGTACTGAATATTAGCTGACTTTTCCTGTATTCTATATTATGACGTTCTTTCCACCAGCTGATATAAGCTTCATACCATTCATCGGGAACGTCTGTATACCCGAAAACTCCGTGTTCTGCACGTTTTACAATAGCTTCTGTTATTTCAGGAGCTGTTCGGAAATCCATATCAGCTACCCACATGAGAAGCTCATTTTCGGATACGTC
>SFFP01000046.1 GCA_004556875.1 Ruminococcus flavefaciens | reverse complement strand
TGTCAAGGTCAGCCATGATAATAAGGAGCTTTTTGTTTTCATCGCAGGCTTTGCGGAAAATGGCATCAGCAAACCTGTTGTATCCCTTTCGGTTATATATACCTGTAAGGGTATCGCGTATAGAACTGATAAGTATACGCTGATTTATGCTTTCAAGCTTTGTGCGGACACGCAGATATTCAAGCGCTACGCCTATATTCCTGTTCCATTCTGCAAATACTCTGCTCTCGGCGTTGCGCACATTTCCGAATCTGAATATCGAGTATCCGAAACATCTGTCCATATAGTGAAGCGGAAGCAGGAAGAACAGCGAAGGACCGTCGCAGTATTCCTCCATAAAAGTCGGGGATAATATCTTCCGAATAAAATTCACGCTCGATAAATTCTGTATGATTTCGCGAAAAGACCATTTTTGCTTCCATTTTTTCCGCATATCCCTCGCGGATATAATCATCGTCATTCTCAGACTCAACGTTGTCCCAATTATGGCAGAGACACAGCATGAATGTATCAAGACCGTTTATAGTATAAAGAAAACCACTTAGCCTTTTCAGAAGGCAGTCAAGATTTTGCTCCTGCATAAGGCTGTCAAGCATACCGCTCTTATTGTAATAATCATCATATTTTTCGATACGGTTATGGTATTCCTCACCTGCTTCAACGCTGTAAAGGGTATTGCTTCCGCAGCCGCATGAACGCGCAAGGATAAGTCTGCCTCTTTCAAGAGTTTCAACGGGCTGAACATTCTCACCCGTAAGCTTGTTGTGGAGTATGCAGACAGCACTTGCTCCCATTCGGATATTTTCGGGGCACACCGTAGAAACTGACGGTATCTCAAGCAAAGCCTTGTTTGAACCGTCATATCCCGATATCTTTATATCCTCGGGTATCCTGTATCCGCCCAGCACCATTGAATTGCACAGGCTTCGTGCCATATCGTCATTAGCACACATAACAGCATCGGGGATAGCTCTTTCACCTGTAATGAACTGCTTTGCAAGGCGCTGTGAAGCTATCTTCCAGAAATCTCCGAAAATGATATCATCATCAGCTATTTCCAGTCCGTGCTTTTTCATTGACCTCTTATACCCTTCAAGACGTGTCATGGCAGGAGGACTTCCCTCAGGGCCTGTCAGGCATATTATCTTCTTACATCCATGCTTTTCGATAAAGTGGTCTGTCATCTCCTCGAAAAGCTGTGTATCATCAGCATAAAGGCTGTCACAGAAAGCAAATTCATGGTCAAGCGCCAAAACAGGTATTCCCCAGTGAGAGAAAACCTTTACGAATTTATCCACAAGATTCTGACTTGCAAGGTTGCCTGCAAGAAGTATAACCCCGTCAATGACATCGGCTTTTATAAGGGTAAAGATATTCTCCTCACCCTGCTGTATAAGTCCGCCGCTGTCAAGGTTGAATGGCATGAGAAATGTATACACATCATATCCGAGGGACTTGCACTGCTCAGAAATACCCACAAAAATGCGGTTCATATAGTTATTGAAAACATCAGCCGCAATTACTGCGATAGTTTTTCTTTTCTTCACGATGCACTCCCCCTTCTCAGAAATTTCCATTATAATTATATAATAAAAGGCATATTTTTTCAACTCTGTAAAGACAGATATTTAAAAGAAATATGCCCCTTTTATAATGTTTAAGCTTTTTTATATGCTTATTTCAGCTCGACAACGGTAACTCCGTCCTCTCCCTCGCCGAAGAGTCCAAGTCTGAAGCTCTTTACAGAGGGATGGGATTTCAGTCTCTTGTGCACAGCCTGTCTCAGCAGACCCGTGCCCTTGCCGTGGATTATAGTTACTGTGGAAATATTGGACATAACAGCCTGATCGAGGAATGCGTCAAGCTCATAAATTCCGTCATCGCAGGCGCTTCCGCGGATATCAAGCTCCATTTTTCCTCTGCGCTCAGCCTTTACGCCCACCTTGTTCATCTTTCTGTTAGGACGCACGGACTTGTTGCCCACGGTTACCTTTTCAGCCTCTTCAAGGCGCAGGCGTGAGATGTTCATTTTCGTTTTCATAACGCCCATCTGAACGTATACGAAGTCGCTTCCGTCAGGATCTCCCGAAACAATGCCCTTGCGCTGTAAGTCCACAACATAGACCGTATCGCCGCGGCGCAGCTTTCTCGGAAGAACATATCCCTCATTTGGGTCGCGTCTGTCCACAGGATTAGCCGTATCGTACATCTTGTTGAAGCTCTGTTTTGACTTTGATTTAAGGTTTGAAACATTAGCGCTGAAGTCCTTTTTGTCCTTCTCCTTGCGGAGTCTTTCAAGCTCGTCAATAAGCTCATTGGACTCAGCCTTTGTCTGCTCGATTATAGTCATAGCACGAAGCCTTGCCTTTTCAAGCTCGTCAGCCTTAGCAGCTTCAAGCTTTTCGCGCTCTATACGTATAGCCTCCTCATGCTCGGCAGTCTGAGCTTTAAGGCGTGATATCTCCTCTTTCTGCTTTTCAAGCTCAAGACGGGTGCTTTCGAGCTTTCCGATAACCTCTTCAAGACGGGTATTAGCCTCGCTTACTCTCGCCTTTGCGTCGCTGATTATGTCCGCAGGCATACCGAGACTTTCTGATATCGCAAAAGCGTTGGATTTACCCGGTGAACCGACTATGAGCCTGTAAGTAGGGCGAAGTGTCTCTATGTCAAATTCGCAGGAAGCGTTTTCAACGCCCTCGCTGTCAATGGCAAATACTTTAAGCTCCTGATAATGAGTGGTGACCATTATCTTCGCGCCGTTCTCAATAAGACGGCGGATAATGGAAATGGCAAGTGCCGCACCCTCAACAGGGTCAGTTCCCGAACCAAGCTCGTCAAGGAGCACCAGCGACTGCTCATCAGCAACGCTGAGTATCTCTATTACCTTATTTGTGTGGGACGAGAATGTGGAAAGGTTCTGCTCGATGCTCTGGCTGTCACCTATATCTGCAAGGATATGGTCGTATACGGATATCCTGCTTCCGTCGGCAACAGGTATAAGGAGTCCGCACATAGTCATAGCCGCAAGGAGTCCTGCTGTTTTCAGTGAAACTGTCTTACCGCCAGTGTTCGGACCTGTGATGATAAGAGCCTGATATTCCTCACCGAGACTGATATCAACAGGCACAGCCTTGTTCTTGTCAATAAGAGGGTGACGCGCCTTTTTGAGGTACATCTTGCCGTCATCGGTTATTTCGGGCAGTGAGCAGTTGAGCTTAGCCGCAAGGTTAGACTTTGCAAAATAAAGGTTAAGCTCAGTGCAGACCTTGTAATTCTCGGCAAGTATATCAGCATAGTCGCCGCATTCACGGCAGAGCTGACGGACGATGCGCTCGATCTCCTCCTGCTCCTTTGCTTCAAGGAGACGTATATCGTTATTTGCCTCAACGATAGCCATAGGCTCGATGAATATAGTCTGTCCCGTAGCCGATGTATCGTGTATAAGACCGCTTACCTGTCCGCGGTATTCCGACTTTACAGGAAGAACGAAGCGTCCGTCACGGATAGTGACATTGCTCTCCTGCAAATACTGCTGAGTGGTCTTGTTCTTTATCATCTTATCGAGAGTTTCGCGGAGCTGCATACCTGCGCGGTTTATCTTTCGGCGTATTGCAGCCAGCTCCGCACTTGCAGCGTCGGCTATCTCATTTTCAGAGATTATTGAACGCTCAAGCTTTTCAAGCAGCCAGTCGTTAGGCTGCAATCTTGAAAAAAGGTAGCTCAGCTCGGTCTCAACGTTTTCGCAGTGAGCGTACCAGTCTGCTAAAGACTTTATCTGTCTCAGCATAGCTGCTATATCCATGAGGTCGCGGAGAGATATTACTGCTCCCGACTTAGCTCTTGCAGCAACAGAGCTTATATCCTTGAAATTGCCGAAAGGCGGTGTTCCGAACTGCACCGAAAGGGACAGTGCCTGAGAAGTTTTCAGACATTCGTATCTTACCCTTTCAAGGTCTGTATCGGGACGGACCGCCAATGCCATACGGTGAGTCTCCTCATTAGAGGTTAGCTCGGCAAGCATTTCAAGGATCTTGTCCAGTTCAAGTGTTTTCAAATATTTATCCATAATTATCCTTTATGATTTAGTAAGCAGTAAGCAGAGAGCAGAAACAGCTTTACTGCATAATACTGCTTTCTACTCTCTCAAAACTTAGCAAAGCTAAATTTTGATTTATTCGATAGTCTTGTAAAAATCCAGCGTACCGAAGCTCCTTTCAAGGTGAGTGAGAGCGTATGACTCAGCAAGGGCAGAAAGTCTGTCCTGAGTCTCGTCGGAAACGCGGAAATTGAAAAGCCTGCTGAAATCAGCAAGCACTATATGCCGCACCGCACTGAGTACAGGCAGCTTTATCTTCATATAATTCTCTTTAGAGTCGTTTTCAAAGCAGTCGGCGCAGTAAAAACCGCCGCTGTCTATGCAGAAATAAAGCTCCGCAGGCTCATAGGCTCCGCAGCCTCTGCACGCCACGATATCGGGCATATAGCCTATCTCGGACATAAGTCTCAGTTCAAAGACAGACTTCAGCATTTTTTCGCTGCGTTTGCCGTTTTCGAGATAGTGCAGAGTATTGAGCATAAGCCGCATGATATCGCCGTTCTGAGCCTCAGGCTTTATGCAGAACCGCATTATCTCGGCAAAATAGCTTGCAAGAGATATTTTCGTGAGCGAATTGCGAAGACCGTAAAAAATATGTATCGGCTCTGCACTGTTGAGGTAAAGATAACTCCCCCGCTTGTCTATGCAGAACCGAGAATAAGCCAGAAGCTGAGTGGAGCTGCCCGATTTTCCGTTTATTTTCTTTGCGCCTTTTACGGAAACTTCAAGGACTCCGCTTTCTCCTGTCAGTATATCGATGAATTTGTCCTGTTCGCCGACAGAACGCTCTTTAAGGACGATGCCTTCAACAGTTGTCATGGTTATCTTCCTTATATGCCGAATACAGCAGATAGTCAACTATCCAGCCGCTTTCGGCGAAATTATTCCAAAGTATATCCTCCGACATATTTGCCTCCGTGATAAGTTATACAGGCGCATTGCCCGATAATATCCTTTGCGGTAAAGCGGCAGATTATCAGCGGTAATTATTTCTCGGAAAGTCCGAAGCTTCTGATGAGGTTTTCTCTGTTTCGCCAGTCCTCTTTGACCTTTACCCAGCATTTGAGGTTCACCTTTATCTGGAAAAAGTCCTCAAGCTCAATTCTTGCGGCGGTAGAAGCCTTTTTCAGCATAGCACCGCCCTTGCCGATGACAATACCCTTATGCGACTCCTTCTCACAATAGATAACAGCCGATATATCGAGGATATCCTTGTCCTCACGCTCTGTCATCTGCTCTACTCCGACTGCAATGCCGTGGGGCACTTCATCACTGAGGAGCATAAGTAATTTTTCACGTATCATCTCTGCCGCCAGAACCTTTTCAGGCTGATCGGTTATCATATCATCGGGGAAGAAGTGCACTGACTCTTCAGATAATGCGATTATCTCATCTATGACGATATCAACGCCGCTGTTTTCGGTCACACTTACAGGAACGACAGCCTGAAACTGTATCTTTGAAGTAAGGTCAGCGATAACGGGAGCAAGCTCGTCCTTGTTCTTCAGCAGGTCTATCTTGTTGAGCACAAGGATTATCGGCATTTTTGAAGCATTCATGGATCTGAGCAGATCAAGCTCCTGCTGGTTTATCTTCTTGGTGCAGTCCATAACGAAGACTACTGCATCAATATCGCTAACCGACTCCTTTACAGTATTGAGCATATGCTCGCTGAGCTTGTTAACAGGCTTGTGCAGACCGGGAGTATCGAAGAATACCAGCTGTACATCGCCGATATTGCGGATACCTGTGATACGTGTACGTGTGGTCTGCGGCTTATTGCTGACGGAAGCTATCTTCTCTCCCACGATAGCGTTGAGGAGAGAGGATTTTCCTGCATTTGTGCGTCCTGCGATAGTGACGAAAGCGGTCCTTGCCATCAGTTATTTTCTCCGTTCACAACGAAAGTAACATCTCTTGAGATGCCAAGCTTTTCCAGTACAGACTCTTCCTTTTCACGCATGATGCGCTGGTCGAGCTGGCTTGTCTCGTGGTCATAGCCGAGAAGGTGGAGCATTGAATGTACTGTAAGGAAGCCTACCTCACGCTCCAGTGAATGACCGTAATTCTGAGCCTGCTTTACGGCAGTTTCAAGAGAGATGACAACGTCGCCCAGCTGTACTGCGCCTGTCTCGGGATTTACCTCAACAGTGCCGTCCTCGCCTGTGAGCGGGAAGGAAAGAACGTCTGTGACGCTGTCTTTATTTCTGTATATCTTATTGAGATTTTTTATCTCATTATTGCTTACGAAAGAAACGCTTACCTCAGCGTCCTTGCCGAAATTTTCAGTAGTAAGGACTGCCTGACAGCATCTTCTGATGAGCAGTCTTATACCAACGGGAACTTTCACCTCTGTCTGATTATTCTTAACATATACCTTTAACTTAGCCATGAATATTTTTTCTCCCTTCGTTGTATTTTTCATAAGCCTTAATAATGTCCTGAACAAGTCTGTGTCTCACAACGTCCTTTTCCGTGAAACGGTGTATTTCGATATCATCAATGCCTTTCAGCACTTTTATAGCCTCAACGAGACCCGATTTTCTTGTATCAGGCAGGTCAATCTGCGTAATATCGCCTGTAATTACCATTCTGCTCTCATTTCCGAGACGGGTGAGGAACATTTTTATCTGTTCCGAAGTAGTATTCTGTGCTTCATCGAGAATGATGAATGCCTCATCGAGAGTACGTCCGCGCATATAAGCCAGCGGAGCGACTTCGATTATTCCCTTTTCCATGTATCTTGCAAAGCTCTCAGCACCGAACATATCAAAAAGTGCGTCATACAGCGGACGCAGATACGGATCGACCTTATCCTGAAGGTCACCGGGAAGAAATCCCAGTTTTTCGCCTGCTTCTACGGCAGGACGGGTCAGGATTATCTTTTTTATCTTATGCTCGCGGAATGCCTTTACAGCCATAGCTACTGCAAGGTAGGTCTTGCCCGTACCGGCAGGACCTATTCCGAGAACGATAGTATTATCCTTTATTGCATCTGTATAGCGTTTCTGACCGACAGTACGCGGACGGAGTATCTTACCCGAAGCGGTAACACATATACCATCGCCGCCCAGCTCCTGAAGCTCCTGCTCAGCGCCGTCAGCGACCATAGACGAGACATAGCGGACAGTCTGCTCATTTACGGCATTGCCCTTGTCAGCCATGCTCATAAGCGCTCTGAGAGCCTTTTCAGCACCGCTGATATTCTCGTCATCTCCGATTATTTTAATGCCTCCGTCCCTGCTAACGACGGTGACATTGAAGTTTTTCTGTATCCTTTCCACGTTTCCGTCCAGCTGACCAAAAAGAGCGGAAAGCTGTTCCGGACTGTCGGCGGGCACAAATTTTTCTGACATCAAATAATTTCTCCAATCTATTGTTCGGGGAATGCTCCTGCCCTTGCAAGAGCCGAATTGGAATAGCGCAGATCGTCCGAGACCTCCCTGAGCACCTTGACGTTGTCGGGAAAATCTATCTTCTGCTCGGGCGAACCGAGCTCAAGCTCCATAATAGCCAGCTTATCCGAAAAGGGATAAGTATCAAGCTCAAAGAGCTGGTCGTGATAATCGAAGCAATAGCGGACTTTTTCTACAGGCGGACAGTCTCTGCGGTTCTGACTGAGCAGACTGCGGTATTCTTCCGCACTTATCTCATATTCATTCTCTTCTCTTGTGACATGAGTGAGAAAGATCTTTTCGGTGTAAGTATACTTTACACTGCCGTTTTCGTCAACAGACCTTACTCTGCGCTGAGAACCGTTCTCTCCGCTTTTCAGATATGTCTGAACGATGCCGATCCTGCGTTTCACATCAAGCTCTGAAACATCAGGAAATTCAACAAGGAACTTTCTCTCGATCTCAAATGATACACTCATAAAACACTCTCCAAAAGCAAAAATACTGCTTTACAAATGTTGAATATCTTTCAACACGTATATTATACAACTTTTTTTGAATAATGTCAACAAAATTTTCGCCTTATTCTGTTTAAATTGCTAAGTTTTATCATCTTGTCACATACTTTTCACCTTCAGCGCGGCAGATCGCTCAGCATAAGATCAAACGGTGTGAACATTCTATCCTCAACCCCGGCGGCAGGCGATTCTATCACAGCACCTGCCTTGCCTTCAGCAAGCGGTATTACGGCATGGATACCGTTTTCTTCAAGCTTTGCCTCTGCGCCTAAACGTGCGGCTATACCCTCGGCAACATCGTCGGAATACTTGTCAAAAATGTCGGGACGAAGGATATTTTCCGAGTCCACAAATGTCCCTGCGGCAGTGAGATGTATTATGACATTTTCACCAGTTACCTCGCAAGAGGCTTCAAATTCGCTTTTTTCCGCACCGTTTGCAAGTGCATATTTTCTGATAAAGCCAAGAAGCAGATATCTCAGCAGGTTCAGATCTGTACGTATAAGCCTCTCCGAACACTCTTTAACTGTAACTGTACACTTTCCTGCACTTGCCTTTTCGCAGTTTGCGGCAAAATCTCTGAAAAACGCATTTGCCGGCATCGAATTTAACCAGATGCCGTCATCCCCCGGAGATATCAGAACCCTGCTGAGCTCGGAATTTTTCATAAGCTCACAGCACATGGACATTATATTTGAAATAAGCCTTTTCTCATTTCTGGTACCTTTTTTGGCAACAAACTCGCCCAGCATCTCGCACGAAGCCGCTATGCCTGTTACCGAGTACCTTGTCAGCATATCGTTGAAGATGATATAGTCCTCAGCGAACTTGCTTTTGAATACGTTGTCTTTCTTATCGTTCTTTTCCATATTTTCTCCGTTCTTTCTGCAAAAAGCAGATGTAATATACTTATATTGTACTACATTTTATTGTAAAATGGAATAGTCTTGAGCAAATTTATAAAGCAAAAATTTACAACAAAAATTTCCGCAGGTCAGCCTTGACATTTGTACAATATGTGCTTTTCCAAAAAAAACTGTTATTTTTTTATCGAACCTCTTGAAAAATTTTTCGAGTTGCGGTATAATTGATATATACAAATTTTTAGGAGGTATATCCCATGTCAGTTAAAGTTGCTATTAACGGTTTCGGCCGTATCGGTCGTCTTGCATTCAGACAGATGTTTGATGCTCCAGGTTACGAGGTAGTTGCAATCAACGACCTTACAAAGCCATCAATGCTCGCTCAGCTTCTCAAGTATGATACAGCTCAGGGCGGTTACTGCGGAAAGATCGGTGAAAATCTTCACACTGTTTCTGCTGATGACGAGAAGGGCACAATCACTGTAGACGGCAAGACACTTACAATCTACGCTAAGGCTAACGCTGCAGAGCTTCCTTGGGGTGAGATCGGTGTTGACGTAGTTCTCGAGTGCACAGGTTTCTACTGCTCAAAGGACAAGTCACAGGCTCATATCGACGCTGGTGCTAAGAAGGTTGTTATCTCTGCTCCTGCAGGCAACGATCTTCCTACAATCGTTTACAGCGTTAACGAGAAGACTCTTACAAAGGATGACAAGATCATCTCTGCTGCTTCATGCACAACAAACTGCCTCGCTCCTATGGCTAAGGCTCTCAACGATTATGCTCCTATCCAGAGCGGTATCATGAGCACAATCCACGCTTACACAGGCGATCAGATGATCCTTGACGGTCCTCACAGAAAGGGCGACTACAGAAGAGCAAGAGCCGGTGCTGCAAACATCGTTCCTAACAGCACAGGTGCTGCTAAGGCAATCGGTCTTGTAATCCCAGAGCTCAACGGCAAGCTCATCGGCTCTGCACAGAGAGTTCCTGTTCCAACAGGTTCTACAACAATCCTCACAGCTGTTGTTAAGGGCAGCAACGTAACTAAGGAAGGCATCAACGCTGCTATGAAGGCTGCTGCTTCTGAGTCATTCGGTTACAACGAGGATCAGATCGTTTCTTCTGACGTTATCGGTATGAGATACGGCTCACTCTTCGATGCTACACAGACAATGGTAGCTGAGATCGGTGACGGCCTCTACGAGGTACAGGTTGTTTCATGGTATGACAACGAGAATTCTTACACATCACAGATGGTAAGAACAATCAAGTACTTTGCAGAGCTCGGCTAATAGCTGATATATATGCAACATTCAAGGGCGTTCATTGCGAACGCCCTTTTTGTATGTCAGTATACAAAGAAAAGGCACTCGATCTGAGCGCCTTTTAATTACACATTATAAATGGAAAAACCGTAAATCAGTTCCTTTTAAGGTTTTAGGGTCAAATTTAAATGTATATGATATTTGAGGTTTTTCGCCATTTAAATTCTCTTCGCCTTCAAATTCAATAGTTATGCTATCATTCTCTTCACAGTACTCACCCGGTTCTACTGACCAACTAGATAATGCTTTTTCTAATCCCTGCTCGGCAACGAAAGCTTTTATGTCATCATAGTCCATTAATCCCAAATTCGTAGGGAAGAAGATCACGTCCTCAAGATAAGCAGCAGTACTTGCGCCTATACCATCGGTGAGACAATACTGTTTGCCGTCAAAGAATTGCATTGAAACCTTTAAAACAATTGTATCGGGAATTTTTACCCTTTCATCATTATCATCTTTGCGTTTTGACAATAGTATACCTATTTCTATTCTTGGGTCCTCTATTGATCTGATATGATACCATTCAAGGTCACTCGGCAAATATTCATCAAGATGTATTTCAGATGTATCGAATTTTCCGTCACACATTTCAACAAGCTCAGCAGCCGTCATATAACCGCCTGTT
>SFFP01000045.1 GCA_004556875.1 Ruminococcus flavefaciens | reverse complement strand
TGCCTCTCACGCCTCTTATTCAGTCCCACCCAGATATACAGTACAGCTGCTATACCTAATGCTGCAAAGCTGCCGAATATCGCCAGTAATACCTTTTCATATTTCTTCATAAACTCAGCTCCTTTCAGCTTTTCTGCTTCGGATATACTTAACGATGTAGAGTATCTGCCAGAAGATACAAAACGGAAATACAGGAATTACACAGAATACCAGTCCCATTATAATAAATGCGTCGTAAAAACCTTGCCAGCCATAGGACTTTCCGAAAAACTCAAAACCGTACTTGCTGCAATAAAGAGAATATGCAAGCAGAATAACGTAGGGAATATATGAAACGATAAATGATATTCTGTATGCCTTTGAGATAGGCTTTAAACCGATAGTTTTGCGGTTTCTGATGCGATTTGATACTGCAATGTAAATAATTCCCAGCAGTGATAAAATCAATACAACGCCAAATTCAGAACGATATCCACGTCCGAGATAGTCCCACGGCGCTGAATGAACTCTATCCTTTACGCAAAGATAAAAACAGTAAACAAGATAGCTTACGATACCGCAAATACATACATTTCTGATAATTCTCTCACTCTTTTTCATAACCTCTCCCCCTTTATATAGCTGCATTCCTCAGGGAGCTTTCTCTCCCTTTGTTAACATGATTATACTACATAAAAGTCAGGTTTTGAAGATGTCTGCTGTCACTTCCGCTGTGACGAATGTCACTAATTAAAATACCGAGCCTATTGAAAGACTCGGTATCTTTATCATCTGTTGTAAAGCCTGTTGAGCCTGCGTATCTTTTTCGCCAGCTCAGGGGTGAAATCAGACTTCTTTGTACGGAACTGCCAGTTGCCGCCAAGAGTCGAGGGAGTATTCATTCTGCCCTCTTTAGGACTGTCGAGGAAATCCTGTATCTGTGCCGCCGCAACTTCTGCCACACTTGCCCATGCGGCGCGTATAACTGCGGCAGGTATCTCCTTTTTCTTCTTGACATTGAGATACTGCTTTGCGAATTTCAGCGACTTTTTGTCCAGTGTATCCACCCAGCCGATGAGAGTCTCGTTATCATGAGTACCTGTGTAAGCGAAATAATTCGTACCTGCATAGTTATGGGGAAGATATTCATTCTCGCCGTCACTAAATCCGAACTGAAGCACCTTCATTCCCGGATATCCGCACTTGTCAAGCATTTCCCTAACCTCAGGAGTGATAAATCCCAGATCCTCAGCAATGATATTCAGCTTGCCAAGCTTTTCCTCAGCCAGCTTGAAAAGCTCATAATTCGGACCTTTCTCCCACTCGCCAACAGTAGCATCCTCGTTGCCGAATGGTATGCTGTAATAGCTCTCAAAGCCGCGGAAATGGTCTATCCTTACGATATCATAAAGCTCCGAAGCCGCCTTGATACGGTCTATCCACCACTCAAAGCCTGTCTTTTTATGATAGTCCCAATTATACAGCGGATTGCCCCAAAGCTGACCAAGCGGTGAAAAATCATCGGGCGGACAACCTGCAACAGCAACAGGTCTGCGCTTTCTGTCAAACTGAAAGAGCTTAGGCGATGCCCACGCCTCAACGCTGTCAAGAGCGCAGTATATCGGTATATCACCGATTATCTCAATGCCGTTGCTGTTGGCATATTTTTTCAGCTCGCTCCACTGCCTGTGGAACTCAAACTGTATGAATTTATAGAAGCCGATGTCCTTTTTCAGTTCCTTTTTAGCCGCCGCAACAGCTTTTGGCTTGTGCATTGATATATCGCTGTCCCATTCATACCAGGGCTTGCCGTCGTATCTGAACTTCAATGCCATGAAAAGTGCATATTCATCAAGCCACTTCTTATTCTCGTCGCAAAACTCCTTATAGCTCGGGAATTTTGCAGGCTTGAACCTGTTATACGCAATTCTCAGTACATCATAACAGTGGTCATACAGCAGGCTGTAATCCACCTTGTCAGGATCATTGCCCCAGTCAAAAGCCGCGAACTCGTGATGCTCAAGAAGTCCGTCACATTCAAGGACCTCAAAGTCGATAAAGTAAGGATTTCCAGCCTTTACCGAGAAGGACTGATATGGAGAATCCCCATAGCTTGTGGGCGAAAGCGGAAGTATCTGCCAGCACTTTACCTCAGCAGACCTAAGAAAATCCACAAATTCAAATGCGGCTCTTCCCATTTTTCCAATGCCGTATTCCGACGGAAGACTTGATATGTGCATAAGTATACAGCTTTTCCGCATATTTATTCAACTCCCTTTCCTGTATATTATCACGTAAAAGCGCTCATAATTATCACAGGAGGTGATAAAATGAAGCTTTCACAGATGTTATTTTCGTTTCTTATGGGTTATTTCTGCTATAGTCTTATAGAAATAGTCATGCGCGGCTATACTCACTGGACTATGTCGCTGACAGGCGGCACTGTACTTATGATACTTTACGCCATAAACAGCCGCCGCACCATGACGCTCATCCGAAGTTGTATCATCGGCGCTGTGATAATAACCGCAATAGAGCTGACCGTAGGTATATTCGACAATGTTATTATGCACTGGAACGTCTGGGATTACTCGGATATGCCCTTCAATTTTCTCGGGCAGATATGTATCCCCTTTTCCGCATTCTGGTTCGTACTATGTATCCCTGCACGAAGCCTGTGCAGACGAATACGCCGTCAGTTCTGTAATAAAAAGGCTGTTCCGATAGTGTCAGAACAGCCAATGTGAATCAATAGTTCTTATTAGAATCAGCGTCAAAGAAATTGTTGCTGCTTTCTGTGTAGTAGTCGTTGGATTCAAGCGACATAAAGTCATCGTCCTCAATATCAGGAAGTCTTGCACCGCATCGACCACAGAACTGGAAGCGCTCATTGACCTCAGCGTCGCACTTAGGACATATCTTATATCCTCTTATGCCGTTGAGCTCGTATCTCATCTTTTTGATCCTTCTGCGTCTTGTATCTATGTCATCGCAAAGCACTTTAAGAGCTGCCGGATCTTCACCCGGATTTTTGTAATATTTCTTTCCGATATCTGTAAAGATCTCTACTATACGCTCTTCCTCATAGAGAATTTTTCTCTTGAGATTGTTCGCTTCTGAGATATTTTTCGCTTTTTCTGACACACCCCTGCTTGCATCGTTAAATTTATCGAGAATACCCATCTTTCATCACTCCTGTCGAATATTTTCTCGTTAAATATTGTGTTTATATTATACAACATCAACAGGAATTATGTCAAGCGTTTTCATAATAAATTTAAGAACAGGCATCTTTTTTGTGCAATACTCACATTTCAGCTATATCATTTTCGGTAAGCTGAATAATACCGCCGTCTGTGAGCGCAGCAGAAGCATTATCATTGTCATCAACTCTGATAACAAACGAAACCGCCCTGTCAGATTTTCCGAGGAAAGCATAGAGATACTCAAGATTAACGTTCCTGCTTCCGAGGATATCCAGCACACGGCTGAGCTGTCCGGGTGAATCAGGTATTGAAATCGCTACGATCTCTGTAACTGTTACAGCATATGAGGCTGATTTAAGAGTTTCTACAGCCTTATCCGTATCATTTACGATCATACGCAGAATTCCGAAATCCTTTGTATCAGCAAGACTGAGAGCACGTACATTTATCCTGCTGTCCTTTATCAGCTTCATTACTCCTGCAAGCTGATTAGGCTTGTTGTCTACAAAAACCGAGATCTGTCTTACATTTGACATATGATCTTCCTCCTTAAATAGTATTCTGCGTCAGCAAGAGGAAATTACTTCTCCTTTGGGAGATCCTCGTACATTACGAGAACAGAATGCTCATCGAGATACTCATTTACATGGGTCTGTGCATCGTGGCAAAGACCTGATGATGTGCTGAACTTTATGTCGATCACCTTGACATTTGAGATAAACTGATTAAGCTCGTTCTCAAAAGCAGCAAATCTCTGATACTTCTCCTGCTCAGGCATATAATTTGTGGAAAATAATTTGATTTTCATAAATGAAACCTCCTTAAAATAAATGAGAAATTTATCTCACAGAAGTATCTTTGATACTCCTGCTTTAAACTCAATCGTGGAGCTTGCGCTTATCAATAACTCTTACAGCCTTGCCCTCGCTTCTTGCGATAGACTTAGGCGATACAAGATGTACCTTAGGATTGATACCCAGCATTGTCTTAATAGCAACTGCCAGATCGCGCTCCTGTTTCTGCATATCCTTAACCTTATCTGAAAACTGATCGGGATTCATCTCTACGCTGATATCGAGAGTATCTGTGTTGTTTACACGGTCCACCTCGATAAGATAGTTAGGAGAATAACCCTGCTCTATCAATACTGTCTCTATCTGTGATGGGAAAACATTTACGCCGCGGATTATCATCATATCATCGCTTCTGCCCATAGGCTTAGCCATCTTTATGAGAGTACGTCCGCATGAACACTTCTTCCTGCTGAGCTTGCAGAGATCGCGTGTACGATAGCGGAGAAGCGGAAATGCTTCCTTTGTGATGCTTGTGAATACAAGCTCGCCTACCTCTCCCTCAGGCAGGACCTCTCCTGTTTCGGGATCGATTATCTCGGGTATGAAGTTATCTTCGTTGATGTGCATTCCGTTCTGTTCAGAACATTCAAATGCCACACCGGGACCGCTTGACTCGGTAAGTCCGAAGATATCGTAAGCCTTTATGCCAAGGGATTTTTCGATACTGCGGCGCATTTCCTCTGTCCACGGCTCTGCACCAAAGATACCTGCCTTGAGCTTTATGTCATCGGGAGTAAGTCCCATTTCGGCAAGGCTCTCACCGATATAAGCCGCATAGGAAGGTGTACAGCAGAGAATAGTCGAGCCGAGATCACGCATGAACTGTATCTGTCTCTCGGTATTTCCCGAACTCATAGGAAGTGTAAGACATCCTACCTTATGTGAGCCGCCGTGAAGTCCCATACCGCCTGTGAAAAGGCCATAGCCGTAAGCTACCTGAACAACATCACTTTCGTCACCGCCTGCCGCTGTTATAGCTCTTGCACAACATTCCTCCCACATATCCACATCGTTCTGAGTATAGAAAGCAACTACTCTCTTACCTGTCGTACCGCTTGTGGAATGTATCCTTACGCAGTCGCTCAGCGGCTTTGCAAGGAGTCCGTAGGGATAAGCATCTCTCAAGTCAGCCTTACTGAGGAATGGAAGCTTGTGAAGATCGTCCGTACCCTTGATGTCCTCCGGCTTAACGCCCTTTTTGTCCATGAGATCGCGGTAATACTTAACGTTTTCATAAACGTGCTTTACCTGTGCCACAAGCCGCTCGTCCTGAAGCTTCTTCATTTCTTCACGCGGCGCACATTCGATCTCTTTGTTCCAATATTTTTCCATTGGACTTCATACTCCTTATTTTATTGATTTTTATGTAAAGATAATAGTGTTTATGGTAATAGCGAAAACTTTCCGCCAATACGGAACATACGATCAAGCTCTGCATTTAACACAAAACGCGGCTTTCTTCTAAGCACTATGCACTAAAAACTAATATCTTACTTATCACTAATAACTAATATGTTACTTAGCAGCCTTTCCCAGCTCAAAAGCCTTTTTATTGAGTTCAAGGAACTTAGGCGGTACACACTGTTCAAGAGCCTTCTGCCATAATTCATCGGGATAGTCCATACGTGCAGCAAGAACACCCATGAGTACAACGTTAGATGCCTTTGCTGTACCTGCCTGCTCTGCAAGTGAAAGTGCGTCTACTGCAACAAGCTCTGCACCTGCTGCCCTGAGCTTTTCAACAAGGTTGTCAGGATACTGTGCAGCACCTGTGATAACAGGCATAGGGTCGATCTGCTGTGTAGAAGTTATGAGCTTGCCGCCCTTTTTGAGGTATGGAAGACATCTTGCAGCTTCGAGAAGCTCAAATGAGATAACTGCATCAGCCTCGCCCTTTTCTATTACAGGTGAATAAACCTTTTCACCGTATTTTACATATGTTACGACCGAGCCGCCTCTCTGTGACATTCCGTGCACCTCGCTGACCTTTACGTCATATCCCTGTGCAAGAAGCATATTTCCAAGAAGTCTCGAAGCGAGCAGCGAACCCTGTCCGCCGACACCTACGATCATAATAGATTTTGTTTCCATTTTATATTACTCCTTAAATGATTTATTATGTTATTATATTCTGCCTTTGCCAAATTTTGCAAATGTACCGATACCGCCAAGAGCTGCAAATACTGCATTTTCAGCAAGTGATCCTATAAAATCACCTTTCGCGTCACACTTCTCAAGCAGTACGCTGAATTCAGAGGATATCTCAGAGAAAGAAGTATCTCTTATACCTAAAATCTCATATAAAATACTGCTTTCTTCACTTGTCAGGCTTCCTTTGGTAATGCCGAACTGATCCTGCAGCAGCGACGCTATTTCCAGACACCATGATGTTCGCACCGCCAAATAAATACCGATAAGCATTACGATAGCACAGATCAGAAGACCTATCTTAGTATCTATTTCTCCGTCCTTAGTCATAAAAGTATAACCTGCAAAAATACCGATAGCCATAACAGCTCCGCATAAAGAAGCAACAAATCCCATCTTTGCAACTAATATAACAAGGATAACACCCGGAATTGCACCGACAATTGCTCCGAGAGCAGCTTTCAGTATCGGCACAAGCTGTGACCCTGATCCGCCGAAATCGTTATATGTAACTGTATCGGAATAAGAATATCCGCTGCGCGTATCATAGCCTGAGCCGCTGTTATTGTAGCCATAGCTGTTATTGTTGACGCTCTGTCCGTAACCGCTCTGTGCTCCGCTGTAGCCTGTAGACTGCTGACCGTAGCCGCTCTGTGCTCCGCTGTAGCCTGTAGGCTGCTGTCCGTAGCCGCTCTGCGCTCCGCTGTAGCCTGTAGACTGCTGTCCGTAGCCGTTCTGTGCTCCGCTGTAGCCTGTAGGCTGCTGTCCGTAGCCGTTCTGTGCTCCGCTGTAGCCTGTAGGCTGCTGCATATTGCTGTTCTGAGAACTGCCATAGTCATCAACGCGCTGGTTTCTGTAATCCATACGGCGCGGATCGTACTTATAAGCATCACTTGTATAACCCATATCGTTGACCTTTGGCGGTTCCTGCGCTGAATTATCCTGCTGTGCAGGCTGACTGCCCAGGTTACCGAATGCGTTATTCATCTGATCAAGTGCGCCCAGAATGTCATCAGCTGTGTTCACAGGCGGTGTACCGCCGCCGATATCGTCCATTCCGTTTGCAGGAACTACTCCTGACATAAGATCGTCCATTTTTCATATCCTCCCAAATCATTTATACTCAGGATATCATTTCGAGGTCGCCGTCAACAAAACCAATGGCAACGCCCTTGTACCCCTTTAAAATATCCGAGTATTTTCCGTTTTTCATATATTCTTCAGCCATTTCCTTAAACAGCTCAAGCGCATGATTCCAGCCTGTATCTTCCTCATCGGAAGTATCCACGGTAAAGATATTCTCACCGCAGCTCCATACCTCTTCGCACGCCCATTCTCCCTCCTTGTCATCAGGGTCAAACTCCCCTGCGGCAATAAGCTGAGCGCCGTAGATATGGTCCTCATCAGACTCCTCATAGAGATTAAAGCAGAAAGCCTTAGTCTCCTCTGGCATATCGTTGTTTTCGAGAAGGTCGTCCAGCCAGTGAGCGAACTCCTCATATATGTTCATCTGTAACATAATTTTACTCCGTAAAAATTAACAATTCGCGATCATAAGCAAGTCCATTGTACTGTGGTTTGCAGTCGGCGAGCCGCCGCTCCCGTCATAGGAACTGTTACTCAAAGCCTTGAATGCACTTACTGAATAGCGTTCAGTTTACACTGCTCCTGACGGCGAGCCGCCGCTCCCATCATAGGAACTGTTACTCAAAGCCTTGAATGTACTTACTGAATAGCGTTCAGTTTACACTGCTCCTGACATATGCCGCAGCCTACGCACTGTGTATGGTCGATAACTGCCTTGCCGTCACGCATTGAGATAGCAGGACATCCCAGCTTCATACACTGCTTACAGCCTACGCACTTGTCGTGGTCTACCTTGAGCGGCGGGTTATGCTTAACATACTTGAGAAGTGCGCATGGACGGCGGGAAATAATTACTGAAGCCTCGTCCGCAGCAAGCTCCTCCTTGATAGCAGCTTCTGTCTCGGCAAGCTTATAAGGATCAGTTACGCGAACGCGCTTGATACCGATAGCCTTGCAGAGTTCTTCAAGATTAACAGCCGCAGCAGGGTCGCCCTTGAGGTTCTTGCCTGTTGTAGGATTCTGCTGATGACCTGTCATACCTGTGATAGAGTTATCGAGAATGATAACAGTAGAATTTGAATTGTTGTAAGCAATATTTACAAGACCTGTCATACCGCTGTGCATGAATGTCGAGTCACCGATAACAGCAACGCTCTTGTGCTCTGACTCTGCTCCTCTTGCCTTGTTGAAGCCGTGAAGTCCCGAGATAGAAGCACCCATACAGATAGTTGTATCGATAGCGTTGAGAGGTGCAGCAGCTCCGAGAGTGTAGCAGCCGATATCACCCGATACTGTAACGCCCAGCTTCTTCAGGCAGTAGAACAGACCTCTGTGTGGACATCCTGCGCACATTACAGGAGGACGGACAGGGATATTCTCGTCGAGAGCCACGAATTCCTTCTTCTCGCCGAGAAGCTTCTCTGCGATGATCGACTGAGGAAGCTCACCGATATATCCGAATATTTCCTTGCCCTTTACATTGTTTACACCGATATTGCGGCAGTGCTCCTCGATAATGCCGTCAAGCTCCTCGATAACGTATACCTGCTCATACTTCTTTGCGAAGTCCTGTATAAGCTTTACAGGGAGAGGATTTACCATACCCAGCTTCAGCACGGAAGCCTTGTCGCCGAGAGCCTCTTTGACATACTGATATGCAGCACCGTTTGTGATAACGCCGAATTCAGCCTTGTCAGATATCTCAACCCTGTTGAGCGGTGAAGTCTCTGCATACTCGATAAGCTTCTTTGTACGCTCTTCAACGAATACGTGTCTGCCCTTTGCATAAGCAGGCATCATAACGAACTTGTTAGGTGTCTTTTCATAGTCCTTGAGAGGAAGCTCATTACGGTCTTCCATTTCAACGATGCTCTGTGAATGAGCAACTCTTGTGGACATTCTTACTATAAAAGGTGCGTCAAACTGCTCTGAAAGCTCGAAAGCAAGCTTGACGAACTCCTTACATTCTGTAGAATCCGAAGGTTCGAGCATAGGTACTTTTGAAGCGATAGCATGATGACGGCTGTCCTGCTCATTCTGTGATGAGTGCATACCCTGGTCATCGGCTACTGCAATTACCATACCTGCGTTAACGCCTGTATAACCTGCTGTATAGAGAGGGTCTGCGGCAACGTTGAGACCAACGTGCTTCATTCCGCAGAAGCTTCTTGCACCTGCAATGGAAGCTCCGAGAGCTGTTTCCATAGCGACCTTTTCATTAGGTGCCCACTCTGCATAGACCTCGTCGTACTTTGCTACCTCCTCTGTTATCTCAGTGGAAGGAGTACCGGGATAGCTCGATACTACACGACATCCTGCCTCGTATAAGCCTCTTGCAAAGGCTTCGTTTCCAAGCATTAATTTCTTCATTTTATGTATATTCCTTTCATGTTAAAGATTATCTTGAATTATTATGTTCTGCAAGCAGATACACCGCAACGCCGTCCTCATCGTTAGTGCCGATGATATGGTCAGCGGCGGCTTTGACCTCTTCCCTTGCATTGCCCACGGCTATTTTCACATCAGCCTGTTCAAACATAGGCAGGTCATTGAGATTATCCCCGAAAGCCACTACCTCATCAAAGCCGTATCTCTCGCGGAGATATTTTACTCCGTTAGCCTTTGAAGCCTTGTGCGAGAACAATTCCAGATACCACTTGTCCTCGTATGTGTCCTTATAAAAGGCACTGTCAAGCCCCTGTATGCTGTCAGAAGCCTGTTTTACGGGAAAAAGCTTTTCATATTCTCCTGTAGTAGTGAAGTAAACAACGTCCTCGTCGGCGTGTTCTATGAGTCTGTCATACTGTACGAAAGGCTTGTTGTAGCGATTTTTCCGCACCTCAGCAAAGCTTCTCATAACAGCGGTTGTTATCTCGGAATAGCAGCAGGTCAGTATCCCGTCGCATATCTTGTACATAAAGCAGTGAACATCATTCTCCTCAAAGGCTTTAAGAGCCTGTTCGGACGCGGAAACAGGGATATATTCGTTCTTTACGAACTGTCTGTTGTCCCTGTCGTATATGCTGACACCGTTCATCAGTATACACGGGACGTTGATATTCAGCGGTGCTGTGATATGCACTACAGAGTAAGCAGAACGGGCTGTGGCAAAGGTAAAATATATGTCCTTATCCGTGAGTCTGTTCATTATTTCCGCAGTTTTTCGGGAGATAGTCCCGTCAGAGCCGAGAAGCGTACCGTCAAGGTCTGATATAAAGAGCCTTTTCAATTTTTGTCGGTCACCTCCGATAGATACTCATAATAGCATTATAACATATTTCGTCCCAAAAGTGAAGTTTTTATTTTTACCATTTACTCGATTTGTACATTCCGACGGAATTAAGTCCTTTTGAATGTTAATCCTGCCTAAAGGAGAATGGTATTCGTCTGCCTCTGCCTTGCAGGGCGATGCTGACATAGTTCAATGTATGGCTTAAAACAATTTCGGACAAAAAAACAGCCATGAAGATGTTATGGCTCTTCATGGCTAAAAATGGTGTGTGTTATATTATGGCAGGCTTGCCTTATTTTATCTCAAGTCTCTTTGCAACAGGGGCTTCGTAAGCTTTCTTCGGAAGTTCTATTGTAAGGATACCGTTCTTGTATTCTGCGCTTATAGCGTCAGTGTTTACATCACCGATATCGAAGCTTCTCTTGTACGA
>SFFP01000044.1 GCA_004556875.1 Ruminococcus flavefaciens | reverse complement strand
CTATCTTTGCCATTTTTTCCTCTGCCTTTGCAAGCTTTGCCTTTTCAGCTTCTATGAGCTGCGCAGGTGCTTTTGCAATAAAGCCCTGATTATTCAGCTTTCCGCTGAGGAAGTCTATATCCTTCTGTACCTTTGCCTTTTCCTTTTCAAGACGTGCTATTTCCTTCTCCTTGTCAACAAGCTCGTCCATAGGGATAAAGATACGTGCTGAATCTGTAACAGCATTAGCAGAATCAGGTATATCGAACTTGTCGCCTGTCTCTACAGCAGAAGCAGATGCAAGCTTTTCAAAGAATACTGAGCAAGAGTTGAACAGTTCCTTGTCAGCTGTCTCGATGAAGAGCTTAGCCTTTACCGACGGAGGTACGTTCATTTCTGTACGTGTATTTCTTATAGCCTTGATAGCTGAGATTATCTTCTCGAAAGCCTTTTCCTCGGCGCTAAAGTCGATAGAAGCATCATAGGTCGGGTATGTTTCGAGGATAATCATTGACTTTTCGTTTGTGAGAACCTGCCATATCTCTTCAGTGATGAACGGCATGAATGGGTGGAGAAGCTTAAGCATTCCCTGCATTGCCCATACAAGAACAGCCTGAGCCTTTGCCATTGTCTCGCCGCCTGCCTGAATTCTCGGCTTTGTAAGCTCTATATACCAATCGCAGTAAACGTCCCAGATAAAGTCGTATATCTTCTGTGAAGCTACACCAAGCTCATATCTGTCAAGATTTTCGCCAACTTCCTTAGCAAGCTGATTGAACTTGTTCACGAGCCACTTGTCCTCTAATTCAAGCTCAGAAGGAAGTCCCTTGAACTCAAAGTCCTCAGGAAGGTTCATCATGATGAAACGTGAAGCGTTCCAGAGCTTGTTTGCAAAGTTACGTGCAGCCTTTACCTTGTCGTCGATATAACGCATATCGTTTCCGGGAGAGTTACCTGTAGCAAGCATAAATCTCAGAGCGTCAGCGCCGTACTCGTTGATAACTTCAAGCGGGTCGATACCGTTGCCCAGTGATTTTGACATCTTTCGTCCCTGTGAGTCACGAACAAGTCCGTGGATAAGAACTGTATCAAAAGGAACTTTTCCCATGTTCTCAAGACCGCTGAACATCATTCTGATTACCCAGAAGAAGATGATATCATAGCCTGTTACGAGAGTGTTTGTAGGATAGAAGTATTTGAGGTCCTCTGTATTGTCAGGCCAGCCAAGTGTTGAGAACGGCCAGAGTGCAGAGCTGAACCATGTATCGAGAGTATCGGGATCCTGTCTCATTGGCTTGCCGCACTTAGGACAATTGCAGCTGCTCTCCTTAGTTACGGTCATTTCGCCGCAGGCATCGCAGTAGAATGCAGGTATCTGATGTCCCCACCAGATCTGACGTGAAATACACCAGTCCTTGATATTTTCGAGCCAGTGGAAGTATATCTTGTCAAAACGCTCAGGAACGAACTTTGTATCGCCGTTCTTTACAGCCTTTATAGCAGGCTCAGCAAGGGGCTTCATCTTAACGAACCACTGTGTTGAGACCTTAGGTTCAACGGTTGTGCCGCAGCGGTAGCAGGTACCTACGTTATGGCTGTAATCTTCTATCTTAACGAGAGCGCCTTCTTTTTCGAGATCCTCAACTATCTTCTTTCTCGCCTCATATCTGTCCATACCTGCATACTCAGGGTAATCGTCAACGATAGTAGCATCGTCGTTCATTACATTGATAACAGGAAGGTTATGACGAAGACCTACCTCAAAGTCGTTAGGGTCGTGAGCAGGAGTTATCTTAACAACACCTGTACCGAAGTCCATTTCAACATAGTCATCAGCAACGATAGGTATCTCGCGGTGAACGAGTGGAAGGATAACTGTCTTGCCAACAAGGTCTGTATAGCGCTCATCCTTAGGATTTACAGCAACAGCTGTATCACCGAGAAGTGTCTCAGGACGTGTTGTAGCAAGCTCAAGATATCCGTCGCTGTCCTTTATCTTATAGCGGAGATGCCAGAAATGACCTGCCTGATCCTCGTAAGTTACCTCAGCATCGGAAAGTGAAGTCTTACATTTTGGACACCAGTTTATAATACGCTCACCTCTGTAGATGAGACCTTTTTCGTAATACTTGATGAATACTTCCTTTACAGCCTTTGAACATCCCTCGTCCATAGTAAAGCGCTCTCTTGACCAGTCGCATGAAGAACCGAGCTTTTTGAGCTGTTCAACGATGCGGCCGCCGTACTGCTTTTTCCATTCCCATGCGCGCTTCATAAAGCCTTCACGGCCGAGATCTTCCTTAGTAACGCCTTCCTTGCGCATAGCCTCAACGATCTTAGCCTCGGTAGCGATAGCAGCGTGGTCTGTACCCGGAAGCCACAGTGCACTGTAGCCGCTCATTCTCTTCCAGCGGATAAGGATATCCTGTAATGTTTCATCAAGGGCATGACCCATGTGAAGCTGTCCTGTGATATTCGGAGGAGGGATAACTATAGTATACGGTGTCTTTTTAGGGTCAGCCTCTGCGCGGAAACAGCCCTTTTCATTCCAAGCGGCATAAATTCTGTCCTCAAAGTCCTTAGGATTATATGCCTTTGCAAGTTCCTTTGCCATTCTTGATCTTCCTTTCAATTAATTCATAGTGTTTTAATTGAGAATTGAAAATTTAGAATTGAGAATTATCGTATCACCTGACGGCGATAGAATGAAAAATCAAATGATAAACATTTTTATTTCGCGCCCGTAAGGGCACACATTAATTCTCCATTCTCAATTCTTAATTCTGCATTCTAAAGTTTCTCAACAAAAATCGCCCCGAACCGTTAAAGGTCCAGGGCGAACTAAAGTCCGTGTTACCACCTGAATTCGGGAGCATTCTCCCGCACTCTGCGAAGCCGCTAAGCTTCTTCCCCTGTAACGTGAGGAACACGCCGCATACTACTGAGCAAAAGCCGTTGGCACGCGAAGCTCCGAAGCTACTTCCGCAAGTCCCTCATACTGCCTTTCACCCTGCGGCAGCTCTCTGAAATCGGGTATCCTGCGTACTCCTCTTCATCATCGCATTTGAATACTTTACTATTATACACGATAAATTTCCTTTTGTCAAGACGAAATATCAAAGACAAAGAGCTGAATGCAGAGAATGCCTCCAAGCAAAAAAACGCGAAAATCTCACTTTAACCCCTTGCACTCCGCGAAAAACTGTGTTATAATATATGTATCTATGTTTGAAAGGATTTGAAACCATGATAATACTTGACGAACTCAGAGTTGAAATGACAGGCTACCGCAAGGAAATGGCGGAGCTTGCAGATGTTCTGAATATAGAAGCCGCTAAAAAAAGAGTGGCAGAGCTTGGTGACGAAACTGCTAAGGATGGTTTCTGGGACGACCTCGAAAATTCCCAGAAAGTCCTCAAAGAGCAGAAATCCCTCGAAAGGAAGATCGAGCATTACAACCAGCTCAACGAAAATCTTGAAGATATCATAACTCTTATCGAGCTTTCTATCGAAGCTGACGACGAGAGCGATGTTGAGGAGATAAAAAAGGAGTCAGAGGCTTTCAAGACAAAGCTTGAAGAAGAAAAGCTGGCTACTCTTCTCACAGGCGAGTACGACAACGCCAACGCTATCCTCACATTCCATGCAGGTGCAGGCGGTACAGAGGCTCAGGACTGGGCAGAAATGCTCTATCGTATGTACAACCGCTGGGCAGAGCGCCACGACTTCAAGGTAGAGCTTCTTGACTATCTTGACGGTGACGAAGCTGGTATGAAGTCCGCTTCTATCCTTATTGAGGGCGAAAACGCTTACGGCTATATGAAGTCTGAGTCAGGCGTTCACAGACTTGTTCGTGTATCTCCTTTCGATGCACAGGGACGCAGACACACTTCCTTTGCGGCTCTTGAAGTAATGCCTGAGCTTGATGACTCTATCGAAGTTGATATCCGCCCTGAGGATATCGAAATGGAAGTTTACCGTTCAAGTGGTGCAGGCGGACAGAAAGTCAACAAGACCAGCTCTGCTGTACGTCTTATCCATAAGCCAACAGGTATCGTTGTATCTTGTCAGACTCAGCGAAGCCAGTACCAGAACAAGGACTACGCTATGAAGATGCTCCGTTCAAAGCTGGTTGAGATCAAGGAGCGTGAACACCTCGAAAAGATCGAGGATATCAAGGGCGTTCAGAACCAGATCGCATGGGGTTCACAGATACGCTCATATGTATTCATGCCTTACACTCTTGTAAAGGACACTCGTACAGGCTTTGAAAACGGCAATATACAGGCAGTTATGGACGGCGATATTGACGGATTCATCAACGCATATCTGAAGTCGCTCTCACACGGAACTCTTGAAAAGTAAAACTAAAGCTCCCCGAATGAATTTTTCGGGGAGCTTTTTATAATACGCTTGTAAACTTTGGAGTTTCACTGCTTTTCATCATTTCAAGCATATCCCTTAGCTCAGCAAGCTCGGATTGAAGCTCTTCACTGTCGTTTTCCGCAAGATGTACTATTCTCGAACACAGGCGGTCTACGTCCACTAATCTGTCGTATTTCAAAAGCACAGATGCCTTTTTGCGGAAGTCCTCCCACTCTGTACTCAGCTTTTCAGCAAGGACTGCCGCTTTCTCGTTTTCACCACTTTCTGCAAGTGCGCTTATATGCGAAAGCTCAGACAGCATATCTCCGCACCTCCTGTTCACCCACATACTTGAATACACGCTCACCGCCACAAGCAGAAGCAGTATACCCACACTTATCTTAGCTCTTGTCATTTTTTTCACCTCTCAGCGTAAGATTTTTCGGCGGACTCCCCTGCTTGTCCGCAACGAAGCATTTCCCCGAATTATCGACAGTCATTATAAAAATGTCAGAAAGCTCCATGCCATTCGCCTTAACAAGGCTTTCAACTGCGCTTCTGCTGAGTTTCAGCGACTCCATAGCCTTATCTATGAAGTTACCGTCTGAGATTATCAGCACAGGCGGATCCGAGATATCTGCGGATATTTTCAGATCCTTACGGGTCGGAGTTTCAAGGTCAGCCTTTTTAATAACGGAAACACTTCCCGTTGTCTCAACGATAGCGTACTGAACCTCTCTTATATCGAAAATATCCTTGCTCCTGAGCGCCATTAGCAGGTCGTCCACCGAAAACCTAAGCTCGCGCAGGATATCCCTTTCAATACAGCCGCCGCGGACAATTATTTTCGGACTTCCCGAAATAAGCTTTCTGAACCGCGGAAATTTCAGATTGATCCACGAAACCAACACCTCAAAACAGACAAGCGCAAGAATAGGAGTTACGCCTACAATTACAGGGATATTCACATCTTCAATGGGCAATGTGGCAATATTCGACACAAGTATGGTTATAACGAGCTCAGAGGGCTGAAGCTCTCCAAGCTGACGCTTTCCCATGAGGCGGACTGCAAATATTACCAACAAGTAAAGCATAAGTGAACGTATAAGAACTACACACATGAAAACAGCTCCTTTTGGTGTATTATCCCACCAAAGGAGCTGTTTATACTTTTTATTCTGCGAAACGCTTATTATACTCGTTATACGCTTTGACGATAAGTTCAGCGCACAGTTCGTCGCCAAGCTCTGCACTGTTGAGACATAGATGATACTGATCCTTGTCATGCCAAACCTTTCCCGTATTGACATTATAGAAAGTCTCGCGGCGTTTATCCGCTTTTTTCAACACTGACTCAGCCTTGCTCTCTTTAATCTCATAATCCTCGATAGCACGTTTTATGCGCGATTCATGGTCGGCATAGATAAACACGCTGAAACAGCCTTTATCCTCAAGTACATAATTTCCGCATCTGCCCACAAGCACGAAGCTCTTTTCCTTTTCCGCGATCTCATTTATGATACGGCTCTCCATAAGAAAGACCTTATCGGAAAGCGGAAGATTTTCCTCCATAGTTCTTGCAGGATTTGCCGAGAGAAGAAGCGAATACAAAAAGCTTGTAGGAACATTTTCCTCTGCACTTTCAAGGTAATCAGGATCAATACCGCATCTTTCAGCAGTCATTTCAAGTATCTGGCGGTTATAGCAGTTTATTCCGAGTTTTTCAGCAGTCAGCTTACCGATGACGCTGCCGCCGCTTCCGTACTGTCGTTCAATTGTAATGATAGTCTTTTTCATCGGATGTTACCCCCAATATTATAGATTTCTTATTAGATTGATAAAATAACTACAGATATATTATATCACATTTTGCACATATTTCAAGTTTAACAATGATAATTATTGTCTATTTAGTAAAATTCTATGTTTTTAACAAATTCATTAGGCACTCATTGTGCAATTTTTAACATATAAAAAACCTCCCGTCGGTTAGCACAACGGGAGGTATTTTTTGCTTTACTGCTCTTACTGATGAGTCACTATCAGTTATTTTTTATCAAACGCAGCCCTGAGCCTTCATAGCCTCAGCAACCTTGAGGAAGCCAGCGATATTTGCACCAGCCATGTAGTTGCCAGCCATGCCGTACTCCTTAGCAGCATCGTCGCAAGCCTTGAAGATAGACTTCATGATGCCGTGGAGCTTCTCATCAACTTCTTCAAATGTCCAGCTGAGTCTCTCGCTGTTCTGGCTCATTTCGAGACCGGATGTAGCAACACCGCCGGCATTAGCTGCCTTAGCAGGACCGTAAAGAAGACCATTTGAGAGATATGTCTCGATAGCCTCTGGAGTTGAAGGCATATTAGCACCCTCAGCGATAGCGAAACCGCCGTTAGCTACGATAGCCTTTGCACCGTCAGCATTGATCTCATTCTGTGTAGCGCATGGAAGAGCGATATCAAGCTTGATGCCGCCTGCGTTGCACTTGAGTGTCCAAACGCTGCCCTCGTGGTACTCAGCGTTCTTGTGTGAAGTTCTGCCGATGTATTCCTTGATACGTCCGCGCTCAACCTCCTTGATCTGCTTAACGAGATCAAGCTCGATTCCATCAGGATCGTAGATATAACCATTAGAGTCAGAAACTGTAACTACCTTAGCACCGTACTGTGTAGCCTTCTCTGTAGCATAGATAGCAACGTTGCCCGAACCTGAGATAACTACTGTCTGACCCTTGAAGCTCTTGCCGTTAGCCTGGAGCATTTCGTTTGTGAAGTAGCAGAGACCGTAGCCTGTAGCTTCTGTTCTTGCGAGTGAACCGCCGTATGTAAGACCCTTACCTGTGAGAACGCCAACGAACTCGTTGCGGATTCTCTTGTACTGACCGAACATAAAGCCGATCTCTCTTGCGCCTGTTCCGATATCACCTGCAGGAACGTCGCAGTCAGCACCGATGTGCTTGCAAAGCTCTGTCATGAAGCTCTGGCAGAAACGCATGATCTCTCCGTCGCTCTTGCCCTTAGGATCAAAGTCAGAACCGCCCTTGCCGCCGCCCATTGGCAGTGTTGTAAGGCTGTTCTTGAATACCTGCTCGAAACCGAGGAACTTGATGATTCCGAGATATACTGATGGGTGAAGTCTGATACCGCCCTTGTAAGGTCCGATAGCAGAGTTGAACTGTACTCTGAAACCTCTGTTTACCTGTACCTTGCCGTTATCGTCAACCCATGGTACACGGAAAATGATCTGTCTCTCAGGCTCTACTATTCTCTCGAATACGCCTGCATCAATAAGGTCCTGTCTCTTTTCAGCAACAGGCTGGAGAGTTTCAAGAACCTCTGTAACAGCCTGGATGAACTCAGGCTCGCCTGGATTTCTTTTCTTAACTGTTTCTAATAAATCGATAAGATACTGATTTTTTAACGCCATTGTTAAAAAACCTCCTTTTATAAATTCTGCGTTTTCCGCAGTTCATTTTAAATTATAGCACTCCCATATCAATTTTGCAAGACTTTATTGCAGTGAATTTGCAAATTCTCTCGTTTTTGGAGTTTCTGAACAAAAAATCATATCTATTTTGTTCACTGTGTACAAAAAGAAAAATATTTTTCTTAATTCAGTGGTTAGGTACGGTTTACGAAACAATTTTTGTGTAATTTATAGTGAATTTTTTATTTCTTATTGATTTTTTCGATGATATATTGTATAATACTAATATTGAAGCTTTTAGTTCATCTCAGCTCAGACATTAAGGAGGGGACTTATATGCTAAAAGCGATCTGCTCTTCCAAAGAGCTGACGGATAACAGCTATTACGACTGCGTATGCGATATAATCGGCTGTCAGCAGCTCCAGAAGCTGAAATCCATAACCCATCATGTCTCTACCACACGTTTTCAGCATTGCGTGAACGTATCCTATTACAGCTACATAGTTTGCAGGCTTTTCAGGCTCAACGCCCGTTCAGCCGCCAGAGCAGGACTTCTCCACGATCTTTTCTTCTATGACCGAAAGGAGTATAATCTCTCAAAGCAGAAATGGCAGGCTTCTCACAGCAAACACCATTCACTTCTTGCTGCATCAAATGCTTCTGAGATAACAAGTATCACCGCTCTCGAAAAAGATATGATAGAAAAGCATATGTGGCCTGTTACACGCCCGATGCCGAAATATAAAGAGACTTATGTTATTACTGTTATTGACAAATATTGTGCCGTACTCGAATTCTGTGTGCCAAAAGTGCAGAGGATAGTCCGCAGGAAAGCACGATAACTATATTAACGGAGGTATCCTACAATGAAGATCGAAACCAAATGCCTGCACGCAGGCTACACCCCAAAGAATACTGAGCCGCGAGTTGTGCCTATAGTACAGAGCACAACTTACGTCTATGACTCAACAGACGATGTTGCAGCAGTATTCGATGATCCTACCAAAAGTCTTATTTACTCTCGTTTTGAAAACCCGACAGTAATGGCTGTTGAGGAAAAAATAAACGCCCTTGAGGGCGGCGTAGGTGCAATGTGCACCTCAAGCGGTCAGGCTGCTTCACTGCTTTCACTTCTCAATATTTTAAAGGCAGGCGACAGCTTCATTTCTGCTGCTACTATCTACGGCGGAACTGTAAATCTCTTCGCTTACACTCTCAAAAAGCTCGGCATCGAGTGCATTTTTGTTGACGCAGATGCTTCCGAGGATGAGATAAGAGCCGCTTTCAAGCCTAACACAAAGGCTGTATTCGGCGAGACTCTTGCAAACCCTGCCCTCGCTGTTTTTGATATCGAAAAATTCGCCAAGATAGCTCATGAGAACAATGTTCCTCTTATCATAGACAACACCTTCCCTACTCCCGTACTTTGCAGACCTTTTGAATACGGCGCTGACATCGTTATCCATTCCACAACAAAGTACATGGACGGTCATGCTGTTCAGGGCGGCGGTGTTATCGTAGATTCGGGAAATTTTGACTGGACAAACGGAAAGTTCCCTGAGTTCACAGAGCCTGATGAGAGCTATCACGGCACTATTTATACAAAAGCTTACGGAAAGGCTGCTTACATCATAAAGGCAAGAATGCAGCTCATGAGAGACTTCGGCTGCTATCCTTCAGCACAGTCTGCATTCTATCTCAACCTCGGTCTTGAGACACTTCCTATCCGTATGAAGCAGTATTGCGAAAACGCTATCACTGTTGCTAAATTCCTTGAAAGCAACGACAAGGTAGAATCCGTTAATTACCCTGCTCTTGAGAGCAATAAATACCATGAGCTTGCTAAAAAGTACCTCCCTGACGGTACAAGCGGCGTTATCTCGTTCGTAATAAAGGGCGGAAGGAATACCGCAGTCAAGTTTATGGACTCGCTGAAGCTTGCTTCAAATGAAGTTCACGTTGCTGATATCCGTACCTGTGTACTTCACCCTGCAAGTGCAACTCACCGTCAGCTCACAGACGAGCAGCTGGTTGCCTGCGGCATAAACGGCGGACTTATCAGACTTTCTGTAGGTCTTGAAAACGTCGAGGATATCCTCGATGACCTCAAGCAGGCTTTTGCAGCAATCTGAACTGACTATTTTAATTACTGATTATTTTATTTTTAGGGGTCTTAATTATGAATACATTAATCATTTATTCCTCGCAGACAGGATTTACCAAGAAATACGCTAACTGGATTGCAGAAAAACTCAATGCCGAGACCATGACTATAAAAACATCAATAAAAAAAGATATCGACTACTTCAAGCCATATGATACAATTATCTACGGAGGCTGGGTCGCTGTTGAAAAGATACACAAGGTAGATTGGTTCACAAGCAGGATCGACAGCTGGAAAGACAAAAAATGGCTATTTTCAGCGTTGGTGCAAGCCCTGCAAGCTACTCGGGAATTGATAAGCTGCTTGATAAGGCTCTGAACACTGAACAAAAAAAATACGCAAAAGCATTCTACTTTCAGGGCGGTCTTGACTATGACAAGATGTCGCTGGGTTCAAAAATGCTTATGAAGACTTTTTCAGCTATGCTGAAAAGCAAGAAAAATCCCACTGATGAAGAAAAAGCTATGGTGCAGGCTGTTTCACATTCCTGTGACCTCACAGATCCTAAGTACATCGAACCATTAGTGGATTATATCAAAAAATGAGCAAAGCTCCTCCGTCATGGAGGAGCTTTTTTGCTTTGTTTATAACTAAAAAGTCCCGAAAACATTTCTGCCTTCGGGACTTATTGTGATCAATCTTTTCTGAAAAGCTCTCTCAGGACAAGCGCTCCGCCTACCGCTGTCATGCCAAACATGATTATAAACACGTAAGCATTTGTCGTTTTCCATGAGAGATGTGTTGTAAGCATAACACTGAGCAATACGATAACGATACCTATGGAAAGCACTACCCAGCCGAATATCTTTCTCTCCATGAGAAAAAGCATTCCTATTCCGACTATTATCGGAAGCATTATAAGTCCGTTTGAGAGGTGAAAACCGCCGATACTGAAAAAGTGTCCGCCATATCCCCATGAACTTGACACGCTGATATTCTGGAATATCATGAACAAGCCGCCGCCCAGCATAAGCAGTCCGATAAAGAATGTAAGCAGTCTGTTGCCCTCATTCTTTGA
>SFFP01000043.1 GCA_004556875.1 Ruminococcus flavefaciens | reverse complement strand
TGTATTTTGCAGGGTCATAGTAAGCAGGCTTTACAAGCAGTACAGAGTCTTTGAAGAAGCTGTCGTTATAGTCCTTCATATACTTCTCAACGTTTGCATCTGAGAGGTAATTTGAGAGGAAGGTTTTAAGCTCTGCTGACGACTTTATAACAGTGCCGCCCTCCTGCAGACCAACCTTCTTTATAGCATCCTTTATGCCGTCATTGAAGCGTTTTGTGACTGAAGTAAATGCGATATTTCTGTCTGTACCGAGTATGAGCTTTCTGAGGGATGTAACGTCATATACATCGACATACTTGTCGCCGTTTACATCGGCAATGGCAAACTGTTCCTCAGTTATATCATGTTTGCCGAGAATATATCCCTGTAAGATGTCAAGGTCAGCTGATGTCAGAACACCGTCCTTGTTGACGTCACCGCTTACAACAGCATATGCTCCTGATGGCATCAGTGATGTTGCCGCCATAGCAGCTGAGAGCACAAAGCTGAGCAGCTTTTTATTGTTCATAGTGATCTTCCTTTCATGGTATGTTTTTAGCGTTCCACAATAACATAACGATCAGATTTGCGAAAGTGTGACAAAATCTCAGAAAAAATTTTTGGAAAAAACTCTGTAATGTTACTGTACGCAGTGGAAAGGAGCGATATTTCGCTGAAAGTCAGCGGAAGCTATTTGCACAAAAAGTTATCCTACTGCCTTAACAGAGATGGATCGAATGAAGATACATTATCGCGGAGCGAGACAAATCTGTCGTTATGCTGTCTGAAAACCGCTTCATCATCTTCATATGATAGTATAAAAGAACCTGATGGAAATGCATTATCGCTTTCATTGATAAAAAAGAGATAAGTGTCCCCCATATTTATATCATACATACCGCTTACCCTGACGGAATAGTTTTCCGCATCAGGAAGCGATATATTTCTGTGCTGATTAATATATTCCTCAGCAGGCATAAGACCGCCTCTGATGAAAAGAGTTATCTTGTCGTTTTTGGAAAGTCCGCCTTTATACGTCTTTTCGACGATGATATCCTCAGCGGAATAAACTTCCCCATCTATAGAAGTATACACTATTTTGTCAACTTTTGCAAGTATTATATCGTAGGAATTATCAAACATCTTTTGAATTTTTTGGTCAAGAGGTAAAAAAATACCGCTATTTCCATCATTTCCTTTATCAATGCCGCCGTCATTCAGTGCATCTTCGCGAATCACCTTGCTGCGGACAGGGTAAATGATATCGGGAGTAACAGTCATGTCTCTTATGACTGACTCAGGCTGCTGAGTTGTCTGGGGCGGTGCAGTTGCTGCGCTATTCTCACTTGCGGTCGGAGCTGAGGTGAGAGCGGTTGTAACTATATCAGCCGCAGAGGTATTTTCTGCTGCTTCGTGGGTGTGGGAGCTTTCGCTGTTTGATGAAGCAAGTGTTGTGCGGACGGTCACTGCAGACTCGGTCTTTGTGCCTGTCTTTGTTGTAACAGCCTTTGCTGTTGTGGGCTTGATATTTTTTGATGAGGCTGTTGTGAAAGTGTCTGAGTTGTCGGTCACGGAAGAAGCTGCAGCAGATGTGGTTTCGGTGGCTGTAATGACTATCTCGCTTTCGGGAGCAGGGATATTCTGCTTGGGAAGATGAGTAACTGCTCCGATAACAAGTGCGAGCATTGCCGCAGAAGCTGCGGTTCGCATTATTATTGGCAGAAGCGGCTTTTTCACTTTGTCATGTGAACGCTGTCTGAACTCTTCGGTGAACTGTTTTTTTCTGTCAGGTTCGGGAATTCCGAAAGCTTCGAGCAGTCTGTTTTTTTCCTTGTCTGTCATATAAGCTCCTCCTTTCCCAGATACTCGTGCATCATGCCGAGGACACGGTTTATCCTGCGGTTAAGTGCAAAACGCGATATATTGTACAGCTTTGCCATTACACTTACAGGGACTTCGTTTATATATCTCAGGAGTATCAGCTCTCTGTCCTCCTCAGAAAGCTTTGAAAGTGCCATCCTGAGGTCAATATCCGAGATAACGCTGTCCTCCATATTTTCAGCGGAAGCCTCTTCATCGGTAAGCTCCTGAGGCTTATGCTTTCTGAATTCGTCCATGCAGAGATTGCCTGCGATAGTGTATAAAAGCTGAAGCGTTTTATCGGTGTTGTGGTACTGTGGGTGTTCGAGGTAGCGGAGGAAGGTTTCTTGTGTGATATCCTCGGCAGTTTCTTTATGCCGCATTTTCAGAAAGCAGTAACGGTATATCTTATCGTACTGCTCGTCAATATCGAATGCCAAGAGCCACACCCCCTCCGTAAACTTATAGTACAAATTATAACATACAAATATCGAAATAGCAACAGACGCGGAGATATATCTGCCGTTTTTTCGTCTATGCCGCGAAAAAGGGTGCGCAGGCTCTGCGCTTATAACATATAAATATCGAAATAGCAGCAGACGCGGAGATATATCTGCCGTTTTTTCGTCTATGCCGCGAAAAAGGGTGCGCAGGCTCTGTGCTATATGCGCAGGGGCGGATATTATCCGCCCACTGATGAAATGAATATCAATTATTTACTGAAGTTTACTGTTCAAGGGAATTCAATACACCGATGAATACGGGGAGCTCTGTCTCTGTATCAACAATACAGTAAACGAAAGGTCTGTCGAAAACAACATCGATCTCAGGCTTTATGGGCATACCGTTATCTTTCATGGCAACGAGAGTTGCGGCAGCAGCCTTTGTGCCGTTTTCGTCAAGGTCTATGAAAGTTTTATGGATAACATAACCGATATGCAGAGGATTTAAGTCGTTTATTGCGGACATTTCCGAAAAGTCAGCCGTTTCTTCGTCAAATGCAGTTTTCATTCCCATAGCTTTAAGCTCATCGCTCAGCTCGTTTCCGTATTCATACTTGAACTTAGGAAGCTTGACATTTGCCTGTTCATAGCTGTTATTATTAAGAAGTCCGCTGAGTTTTTCGGCTGTGAGCTGTTCGATATAATCATCAACAGAAATGCTCTCATCGGGGAGAAGAGCAGCAAATGCATATCTGTAGCCGCTGTAATACTTCATCATGCCCTTAGTGTTTTCGTCAGTGATGTATTTCTCGGTACTGCAAAGCATTTCTGCGTCCTGAACTGTTCCGTCAGCCGCTGTGAACTTGTCTTTCTTTACATTATAGCTTTCATACGGTTGTTCCCACTCGGCCTCAAATGTTACGGCGTTTACCAGATACATTACATCATTATAATCTATATACTCAAGTATTTTCGGTATCATTTCGTGAGTTTTTTCATTTACCCAGCCGTTTACGTCGTTAAGGGTAGACTCGTCAAACGGAGCAAGATAGAATTCGGAATCATAATAGTCAACGCACTTCTGAATGAATTCGGGGCGTACCTGTATACGGTTCTGATCATCTCTTGCCCATATTGAGTTGGCGGTATTTATCTCCCACTTGTTTGTATATTCGTTCTTTTCAGTATTTACAGTTTTTTGGCGCTGGGTCATAAGATAAGAGTTGAGAGCGTCCATAGACAGACCGCCGCCGAGAACGTTTTCCATTTCCTTACGGGTAGTGCCCCCTGCACCGTTGGCAGTCATAGAAAGAGCCTGCATTACGGAATATGGCGAGATAAGGTCGTTTTCGCCCACTTTTTCTGCGTATGTCTTTTTGAAAAGGTCAACAGCGAAGCTTGCCTGACTGTTGATGAACTGCTCATCAGCGTCCTTGCCCTTGATATCAGAAGCTGAGATGCCTGCGCAGAGATTGCGTGCAGACGGTGCAAAGCTTGGCTGCGGTGCATTGCTGATGTTTTCGACCAGCATTTTTCTCATGGTGCTAAGGTCAAAGATATCGTACTCTCCATCGCCGTTTACGTCAGCATTGGTGTGTGCGGTGATATCTCCGCGTCCGCTTAGCCAGCGCTGGAACATTACCATATCTGCAAGGTTGAATACTGTATCGGCGTTGACATCTCCCTTGACATTTTGGTCGAGCGCTGAGACTGTACCTGCGATACCTGCAGGTACTGCAAGACAAAGTGCCGTAACGGCTGCGATGATCTTTCTGAATTTCATAAATAAACCTCCTCTGATCTTATTAGCTGAGCGAAACCTTCTGTTTCACTTTCATAAGTATTAACGTTTCAGAGCGGGAAATGTGCGGCTGTGAATGTAAATAAAGTGTTAATAAATTATTAATTATTTGACAAATCCATGCGATAGTGTTATAATCTGCTTATCATTTGTATTATATTTTATAAAAGGAGAATAGTTATGAAAAAGTTTCTTTCACTTTTGGTATCACTTTCAATGATAACAGCTTTTGCATCATGTTCTGACAAAAAATCATCATCGACTAAGCCTGAGACAGAAACAACTGCATCAGCTTCAACAGAAGCTTCATCAGCTGATTCCACAGAAGCGGAAACATCTGAATATAAGTATGAGAAATATGCCTCCATGACTCCTGAGGAGATAGTTGCTGAGTTTACACTTGAACAGAAAGCCGCTCAGATGGTAGAGCCTGTTGTGTATCTGCTCATGGACGACATTGAGGATATGAAGGCTAAAGACTACGGCAGTGTGCTCGGAAATATGTCGGGAGCTGAACAGAGCGACTGGGTGGAGATAACAGATGAATTACAGCAGAACGCTATTGAGTCTGAGTGCGGAATCCCTATGATATACGGTCAGGATCACGCACATGGAGTGAATTACTGCACAGGCGCTGTTTATTTCCCTCATAATATAGGTATCGGTGCAGCAAACGATGCAAACCTTACATACGAAATGGGACGCATTACCGCTGATGAAGCCATGATGTGCCATATGCCGTGGAATTTCTTTCCTGTGGTTTCTCAGTCCGTTGACCCTCGCTGGGGACGTACATATGAGTGCTATGGTGCTGACCTTGACATGATAAGCAAGCTTGGTACATCTTACATCAAGGGCTATATAGACGGCGGCGGAGTTGCCTGCGCTAAGCATTTCTTTGCAGAGGGAAGCGCTGTTTATGGTACAGGTGAGGACTCCGATATGAACGGCGTATTTACCGACAGACTTATAGACCGCGGAAATGCTGAGCTTACAGATGACGAGATAGCAGAGCTTCTCAAAGTATATCAGGATATGATAGATGCAGGTGCTCAGACTATCATGATAAGCCACGCTTCACTCAACGGCGTTAAGATGCACGAGAACAAGGAATATATAATGAAGCTCAAGGATGAAATGGGATTTGAGGGCTTCATCGTCAGCGACTGGAATTCTATCCAGAATATCCCTGACAAGACCTATGAGGAGCAGGTCATAGCTGCTGTAAATGCAGGTATTGATATGTTTATGGAGCCTGAGAGATACAGCGAAGCTATGGATATCATCGTTGAATCTGTCAAGAAGGGGGTTATCCCTTTGGAAAGATTGGACGATGCTGTTACAAGAATTATCAGAGTCAAGAAAAATGCAGGCCTTTTTGATGACCCTATGCTCAGAGACTTCAAGACAAAACAGCAGAATACAGGTTCATCCGAATACAGAAAAGTTGCGGAAAAGCTTGTTGAAGAAAGCCTTGTGCTTCTCAAGAATGATAATGATGTTCTTCCAATCAAGGAAGGCAGCTCAGTATATATCATAGGACCTGCTTCTGACGATGCAGCGGCACAGTGCGGCGGCTGGACAATTGACTGGAATGGCAGTGAGTCAAAGAAGATAGACGGCGTTACTACCATACTTGAAGGCTTTAAGGCAGTTGCTGCCGAATACGACATAAAGGTAATAACAAATCCAAAAGAAGCAGCAGATGCAGACATAGTTCTCAATGTTGTGGGCGAAGAAGCCTATGCTGAGTGGAACGGCGATACCGAGGATATGGAGCTTTGCGGAAAGCTCGGTCTTACAGACAACAGAAGAGCTATAGACGAAGCTAAAAGTCTCGGCAAGCCTACTGTTACCTGTATAGTTGCAGGCAGACAGGTCATACTCGACAAGGCTGACATGGACAGCTGGGACAGCGTGGTAATGTGCTATCTTCCGGGGTCTGAGGGTCAGGGCGTAGCAAATGTTCTCTGCGGCGGTGCTGATTTCAGCGGTAAGCTCCCTTCGCCGTGGTACGGTTCTGTTGCTCAGATAGGCACTGATGAGTGTATGTTTGAAATGGGTTACGGACTCACATACGGTGATGACTTCAAGGCGCTCAATGAGCCTGTATAAATCGTTTCAGGCGATAGCGCTTAATGATATGAAATATGGCAATATCCTGCGTATAATGTGGGATATTGCCTTTTTTGTAACTGCTTGACAAATCAAAGCCTATATGCTATAAGCGGCGAGCCGCCGCCCCCTTTTTCGCGGTGAAAATGAATAAAAGGCAGAAATCTCTCCGCGATCCTTGACAAATCAAAGTCTATATGCTATACTTAAAAAAAATCCAAAGAGAGGTGTCAGGATGAAAAGATAATCTGCTTTTGAACACATGAATAATTATCTGATAGTGTGGAAATTTGCCGTACTGTCTTATCATGTTGCCAAAAGTGGATTATGTTCTCATAACCTCTTTTTTGCGTATATATTTCACAGTATAGCTGTATTGTGATGATATCCCTCCGACCATGAGGTTATAAGTATGTAATGGAACTGTTTGGCAGCAAATGGTTCTGTTTTTTTATTTACAGGATCATGGAAGGAGGAATTTTTATGTCACAGATAAGAGTGAACGATCTTACATTTTATTACGAGGGAAGCTTTGACAATATTTTTGAAAACGTTTCATTTTCCATTGATACCGACTGGAGGCTTGGTTTCATCGGCAGGAACGGCAAGGGCAAGACCACTTTTCTCAGCCTTTTGCTTGGAAAATATCAGTACAGAGGTTCTATCAGCGCTTCGGTAAGGTTTGAGTATTTTCCTTACCGTATAAGCGATGAAATGCGAAAAATGCAGGGCTGTGAGCTGATATATGAGCTTAGGGAAGAGTGCGAGGAATGGCGCGTAATATGCGAGCTTGAAAAGCTTGGTGAGACAGCGGATATACTGTACAGAAGCTTTGATACTCTCAGTCTTGGCGAGCGTACAAAAGTGCTGCTTGCGGTGCTGTTTTCGGGAGAGAATGAGTTCCTGCTCATAGACGAGCCTACAAATCATCTTGACTTTGAGGCGCGTGAAAAGGTCAGGGAGTACCTTGCGTCAAAGAGCGGATTTATACTTGTATCCCATGACCGTGACCTGCTTGATGCCTGTATCGACCATGTACTGGTGCTCAACAGAAAGAGCATAGAGGTTCAGAACGGAAATTTCTCGGTATGGTGGGAAAATAAACAGCGCAGAGACAGCTTCGTGCTTGCTGAAAATGAAAAGCATAAAAAGGAGATACGAAAGCTTAAACAGGCGGCGCGTAAGACCTCAGACTGGGCGGATAAAAATGAGCGTACCAAAATAGGCTTTGACCCCATAAAGGAGAATGACCGCTGTATCTCCACAAGGTCGTATATCGGCGCTAAGACCAAGAAAATGCAGAGCAGAGTCAAGAACATAGAAAAGCGCATTGAACGCGAAATAGACGAAAAAGAGGGACTTCTCGGCGATATTGAGCGTATGAAGGAGCTGAAGCTCGAAAAGCTGACCCACCACAAGAATACTCTTATTAATATAAGAGATTACAGTCTCATGTATGAGAATTCCGAAACTCCTGCGCTTGACCGAGTTACCTTTGAAGTAAAGAACGGTGACCGCATAGCACTTCATGGCAGTAACGGCTGCGGAAAATCAACGCTTATAAAGTCAGTGCTTAATAAGGCAGGATATGCAGGCATGAAAGCTTCGTTTACGGAAGAGGGAATATGTGAGACTGCTTCGGGACTTGTTATCTCTTACATCGACCAGAATACGAGGGGACTCTGCGGCAGTATCGAAAAATTCTGCGAGGAGCGCGGACTTGACAGGAGTATGTTTTCCGCTGTACTGCGAGACCTTGACCTTGAACGAGTACAGTTTTCCAAAGATATTTCGGAGTATTCAGAGGGGCAGAAAAAGAAGGTGCTAATTGCGGCGAGTCTGCTGACTCCTGCACATATCTATATATGGGACGAGCCTCTCAACTATATAGATGTATTTTCGAGAATGCAGCTCGAAAAACTGCTTCTTGAATACAGTCCGACCATGCTTTTTGTGGAGCATGATATGAGGTTCCGTGAGAGGATAGCCACAAAAACAATAGAATTATGACATTAAAGCCGCAGGATAATTCCCTGCGGTTTTTTATAACAGTAATGCAAGCTTGCTTCCTTGCAATATTGAATAGTTTAAATCGCTAAAGTATATTGCTTTCAAGAAAGTAAGAACGCAAGTGTGACAAATAGATTTTTTCTATAAGTCATCATAGGGTTTCTGTATTAGACAAATTCCTATAGGTATGGTATGATAAGAGCATAGAAAAACAGGGAGTGATAAATATGAGAAAGCTCATAAGAAGTATTATCGGCTCAGAGCGAATGCGATGTTGTGACAGATGAGATGATAAAAAAGGATAAATTATAAATCAAGTAAATACAGAGAGGTCGATAAATATGAAAAAGAGAATAGGAATACTTTCAATACTTACTGCTGCTGCACTTCTTACAGGCTGCGGCGCATTCAACAATTCAGAGAGCACAGAGACAAACACAACAGCAGGCAGCGCAGAGACAACTGCCGCTGAAGAAGAGGATAAAAAGGACTGCTGCGAGGATAAGGATAAGGACTGCTGCACAGAGGTCGCAGACTGCTGCGGAGATGCCGCAGAAGCTTTAAGCGGTACACCCGAAAAGACCAGCATCAATATCGGTCACCTTAACACAACAGCTCATCTTCTTGCGTTTGTAGCAGAGGAAGAAGGCTTCTTTAAGGAAGAGGGACTCAAAGTTACACTTACACAGTTTTCAAGTGCATCTGAGCTTGTAAACGGTCTTGAATCCGATAAACTTGATGTGGCATTCATCGGTTCAGTACCGACACTTACTTTCCAGAGTCAGGGACATGACATCTCAATTTTCGGCGGTGCTATGACAAACGGTCACGGCTACGTTATCAAGTCTGAATACGCAGACAAGGACGAGCTTGGAGTTGAGATACTCAAGGGCAGAAACGTTGCTTCCGTAAAGAACAGCGTTCAGGATGCAGAGCTTCAGATACTTCTGAAAAACGCTCACATTGAAATAGGCGAGGGCGATGACAAGGTGAATATCGTTTACTTTGACAGCCAGAAGGACGCTTATGCAGCTCTTTCAAATGCAACTATTGACGCTGCTTCGGTATATTCGCCATATGCTTCACTTGCAAAGTCACAGGGTTACAGAGTAGTTTACTACTGCGCACATGAGGAAGCACTTCAGAACCAGCCTTGCTGCCGACAGGTCGCAAAGACATCTTCACTCAGCGAATATCCTAATACCTACAATGCACTGGAGAGAGCCTTCATCAAGGCTTATCACTTCACACAGACCGATAAGGAAAAAACTCTTAAAGATGTAAAGAAGTACATCGACATTGATGAGGAACTTATAGATACAGAGGTTTACGGCGGCTACAGCACTTCAAGTCCTGACCCCGACAAGCAGGGAACTGTTGAACTTAAAAAGAGCATCGTAGAGCTTGGCTATACCGAGGATTACGATATCGAACCGCTCTATAATACAGATATATACAAAAATGCACTTGAAAGCATTCTGGCTGAAAACTCTGATGATATCTATAATGAGCTAAAGGAGCATTTTGATGACTACGAGTAATACAGCTATCGCCAATAAGATAGAAATAAAAAATCTTACTGTCAATTATACCGAGAACAAGCACAGCTTCAACGCACTTCACGATGTATCTTTCGGCGTTGGAAACGGCGAATTTGTAAGCGTTATCGGAGCAAGCGGCTGCGGAAAGTCCACGCTTCTCAGCGTGCTTGAGGGCATATACAGCGCGGCAGGCGGCTCGGTAGAGATAGACGGCAAAGAGCTTCACGGAACAGGTACGGAGAGAGGCGTGGTATTTCAGCACTACTCGCTGTTCCCGTGGATGACCACAAGAAATAATATTGCCTTTGGCATCAAGCAGGCAAGACATCATATAAAAAGAAGCGAACGTCTGAAAATTGCTGATGAATTCCTTCATAAGGTGGGGCTTGACGGCTTTGGCAGCAAGTACCCTTCACAGCTTTCAGGCGGTATGCAGCAGCGCGCAGCTATAGCAAGAGCACTTGCCATGAACACGGAGATACTTCTCATGGACGAACCGTTCAGCGCTATAGACGCTAAAAACCGCGTTATCTTACAGGAGCTTCTGCTCTCTCTCTGGGAGGGTGACGGCACAGAACCGCGAAAGACGGTAGTATTCGTAACACATGATATTGACGAAGCTATACTTCTTTCCGATAAGATAGTAGTCCTCACTGCTCATCCGGGAACAGTAAATGAGATAGTTAAAGTGCCTTTCAGCCGTCCGAGAGTTCGCTCGGAGCTTATCAAGACTGAGGAATACGGCAAATTCAGAAACAGACTGCTCTCGCTTCTTTACAACGATATTGCTGAACGCATCGGCGGAGACGAGGTGGTTATATGACCATTAAAAAGCGTTTCCTGAGAATTGCACACCTGCTTTTTATCGGACTCCTGCTGATACAGCTTCTGCCCGATAAGTCGGTAAAAGACGTTCACACAAGCTCACTTGTGACATTTGCAGTTATATTTGAAGCTGTTGTTATTGTTGCTTCGTTCTTCATAAAAAAGGAAGAAGGACTGTCGCTCCTCCTTGATATTGCAGGATTTATATATGTAGTCCTCGCGGTATGGAGTCTTGCGACTGCCAAATTCAACGTGCTGAACGATATGCTTTTCCCTTCACCCGGAAAGGTCATAGCTCAGTTTGCTGAGGACAGGGCGAAGATATGGATAAATATCAAAAGCTCTATCGGTATCACACTGAAAGGCTTTCTTCTTGCAGTGGCTGTGGCAGTTCCGCTGGGACTATTCATAGGCTGGAGCGCAAGAATAGGCAGTGCGGCAACTTATATCACTAAGTTTTTCAGCTCCATACCGCCTATAGTATACATACCTTACGGTATCGCGCTTCTTCCCACATTCAAGTCGGTATCTGTCTTTGTAATATTCCT
>SFFP01000042.1 GCA_004556875.1 Ruminococcus flavefaciens | reverse complement strand
GCCTGCTGTTCACAGGGTATCGAATTCGTCCTCGATGACAGCTATAAATATCCCGATGACTATCCCGAAGAGGGTACAACGATAACTGTAACAGGCGATTTCAACGTGTATGACGAATACGGCTTCAAATACTGCCAGCTCCAGAATGCAGAAATGACAGTTGATAATACATAATAATACAAATGCTTCCGCTTTTGCGGAAGTATTTTTGTTATCCCCCTGTCTTGACAAATCCCCTCATAATGTGATATCATTAATAAGTATACACAACTGTATGCACAGTGCGAAAACCGTTTGACTGAATTAAACTTTTAAAGCAGGAAAACAGGCTGTCTGCTGTAAATCAATATCTTTCTAAAAGGAGGTCACGCTATGGAAACTATCAATGAGATCACCGCACGTATCCGCGAACTTCGCGAGGTCTGCGACTATACACAGGAAAAACTCGCCGAAGAGCTGGGTATCCCTGCTGAACAGTACGCAAGCTATGAACAGAATGGTGATTTTCCCATAAGCGTCATCTATGAGATCGCAAACAAATTCGGAGTAGACTTCAATGAGCTGGTCACAGGCGAACCAAGCCGTATCGACACTTTCCACGTCGTCCGCCGCGGAAAGGGCAGAAGCATCAGCCGTTATGAGGGATACCGCTTCAAGGATCTTGCTTTCAGATATGCAGATAAGATCATGCAGCCTCTTCTTGTAACTCTCGAGCCTTCTGATGAACCTGCAAAGCTTGTTACACATACAGGTCAGGAATTCAACCTTGTACTCAAGGGCAGTATCGCTGTTATATTTGATGATCAGGAAATAATCCTCAACGAGGGCGACTCTATCTACTTCAACCCTACATATCCTCACGGACAGCGCTGCGTTGGTGACAGCAAGGCAAGGTTTCTGACAGTTATAGCTGAATAATACCGCTTTTTCAAGCATATACAAAGGAGTTATAAATATCATGCTTTTAGACCGCTATCTTCCTCGTATAGAGTTTGACTCTTATGAGGATTTCAAGGAAAATTACCGTGTTAATGTTCCTGAAAATTTTAACTTTGGCTGGGATATCGTTGACGAATGGGCAAAGCAGGAACCCGACAAAAAGGCTCTTGTATGGCTCAGCCACGATAAAAAGGAGCGCACATTCACCTTTACCGATATATCAAAGCTCTCAAATCAGACCTGCCATTATTTCAGAAGCCTCGGACTCAAAAAGGGCGATGTTGTCCTTCTGATACTCCGCCGCCGCTGGGAATACTGGGTAATCGCTACTGCTTTACATAAGCTTGGCGTTATACTTATCCCAGGCAACCTTCTTTTCACAACACACGATATCGCTTACCGCGGAAATATGGCTGAGATCTCAGCTATCATCGCCTGCGATGACGAATACATAAGAGGTCAGATCGACGGAGCTGCCCCTGAAATAAAGACTCTCAAGAAAAAGATCGCTGTTGCTGAACCCCGTGAAGGCTGGGATTTCTTCGAGGACGAGATCGCTAAGTATCCCGATACATTTGAGCGTCCTACAGACGATCAGGCTACAAAGGCAACAGATACCATGCTCATCTACTTTACATCAGGCTCTACAGGTATGCCTAAGATGGTTTGCCATAACTTCGCTCACCCTCTGGGACATATCGTAACTGCCAAATACTGGCATCAGGTACAGGAGAACAAGCTCCATATGTCCATATCCGACTCAGGCTGGGCAAAGTTCGGCTGGGGCAAGATATACGGACAGTGGATTTGCGGCGCTATACAGTTCGCATATGACTTTACGGGCAGATTTAACGCAAAGGATATCCTCGAAGTTATCAGCCACTACAAGCTTACTACTTTCTGTGCTCCTCCAACAATGTACCGCTTTATGCTCCAGGAGGACATGACAAAGTACGATCTTTCATCTATCCAGAATTTCTGCAATGCAGGCGAGCCTCTTAATCCTGAGGTTTTCAACCGTATATATGAGCTTACAGGCAAGAAGATGCGAGAGGGCTTCGGTCAGACAGAGGGTACTGTGCTTATCGCAAACTTCCCGTGGATAGACCCAAAGCCGGGCTCTACAGGAAAGCCTTCACCTCTTTACAATATCCACCTTCTCCGTCCTGACGGAACAGAGGCTGAGGACGGTGAAGAGGGCAGCATCATGGTATGCGGCATTGACAAGGAGCGTCCTACAGGTCTTTTCTGCGGCTATTACAAGAACCCTGAGCTTACAGAAGCTGTTCTCGGCGGCGAGAACTACGATACAGGCGACGTTGCATGGAGAGACTCAAAGGGCTATTACTGGTTCGTAGGAAGAAACGACGACGTTATCAAATGCTCAGGATACCGTATCGGACCTTTCGAGGTAGAGAGCGCACTCCTCACCCACCCTGCTGTAGTTGAGTCAGCTATCACAGGTGCTCCTGATCCTATCAGAGGACAGGTCGTAAAGGCTACAGTCGTTCTTGCTGAAGGATATACTCCTTCACCTGAGCTTACAAAGGAGCTTCAGGATCATGTTAAGCACGAAACTGCACCTTACAAGTATCCTCGTGTTATCGAGTACGTTAAGGAGCTTCCGAAAACTCTCGGCGGCAAGATAAAGCGTGCGCAGATCCGTCATCAGGACGAGGAAAACTCAGCAAAGTAAATCAGAAACTTACATCAGCCATAAAGAAGCAGCCGCATCTTTATGGCTGTTTTGCTAACAAATCACTAAAACAGGACAAAAATATGAGAAAACTTATTATAACAGAAGGACTTCCCTGCTCAGGAAAAAGCACCACCGCAAAATACATAGCAGACACCCTTGACATGAAATTCATCGACGAGGGCAGCGGAGATCACCCTGCCGATCATGAATTCCACGCATTTCTAAGCAAGGAGCAGCTTTCAGAACTCAGAGCTGATGAAAAGGCTGCTGTGGCTTTATGTTCCGAGCAAAAGAACGGCGGCTTTATCGTTCCCCTTGAAAGATTCAGCGGAGAGCTGTTTGACAAGCTCCTGCATTATAAAATATACGACTTTCTCCCGTGGGAGACAGAAAGACCGCTCATGCTTGACAAATGGCAGGAATTCACCGAAAAAGCCAAAAAATCCGCAAAAGGATATGTTTTCAACTGAGTATTCCTGCAAAATCCCATGTGCGAGACCATGATGAGATTTGGCTTTCATACAGCCGCTTCACAGAAATATATAAAGGAAATATACGATATTATCCGTCCTCTGGAGCCCTTCGTGGTCTATCTGAAAACCGACAATATCGCCGCTGAGATAAAAAAGGCTGTTCCCGAAAGGGGCGAGGAATGGCTCACAGGCGTCATCGATTACCACTGCGGAGGAGAATACGGAAAAAGCCTCGATCTCAGCGGCTTTGACGGGTACATATCCGCTCTTGAGGAAAGACAGCGCCGAGAACTGGATATCCTGAGAAAACTCGGCATAGATAACATCGTAATCGACGATATTAAATCCTACAGCACGGAAGCTTACTCTGAAATTATTTCAAAACTTTTATAATTTTTTCAGATTACCCCGTTTTTCAGTTTCCGGATACGTAAACTATAAGTAATATTGGGGGTGGCACATATGAATTCTGATGCGCATCAAATCATATCCCAGGTCTATAAGGCTAAAACTGACAGACATGCGGCAGACGAACTTATTTCCGCTTATATGCCGTTCATCAAATCGGAAACAGCAAAATTCATCAACCGTTCGCCCGATCAGAGCGACGATGAGCTTAGTATAGCTATGTTCGCATTTTATGAAGCTATCAAGAATTATTCCAGACTGCGCGGTTCTTTCCTTAAATTCGCAGCACTTCAAATCAAAAATCGTCTTATCGACAACTACAGAAAAGAAAAACGCAATAAGGGACAGATATCACTGGATATTTCCGATGACGAAAAAACAGACCTGAAAGACACAATTTGCGATGAACACGATGATTACGAAGAAAACGAGCTTCGCGAAGCTACAAAGCAGGAAATAGAGGAGCTTTCCGCTCAGATGAACGACTTCGGCGTATCTATGTCCGATGTTGCGGAAAACTCTCCCCGACAGCGGCGTACTCTTGAAATATGCAAGAAAGCCGTTGCGTATGCAAGAAGCAACCCCGATATTCTCGAGGACTTCCTGAGAACAAAGCGCGTACCGCTGGCAAAGCTTGCCGAAGGTGCTGAGGTCGAAAGGAAATCTCTCGAAAGGCACAGACGATATCTTGTGGCTGTACTGCTTATATGCACTAACGGCTATGAGATAATGCGCGGTCACATTATGCAGGTACTCAAAGGTGGTGAAAAAGTATGAAATATATAGTTATGGAATGTCACGAAGGCTACGCTGTTCTTATGGACGAGGAATCAAGATTTGTAAATGCCGCAAATATGCATTATGAGGTAGGGCAATCCGTCACAGACCCTATCATAATGAATGAAGAGCATACTGCAAGAAGAATAACCTTTACCGCAGGAAAGCTCATTGCTGCAGCCGCTTGTCTCGTTCTTTTCACATCAGCAGGCTCTATCTACTATACACGAAACTTAAAACCACACTCTACAGTCCTAATCTCATCAGATGCTAACATAAAAATGGAACTCAACAAAAAAGGCAAGGTACTCCACATTGTCAGTGACAGCGAAATAGGAAAAGAGCTTCTCAAAGATTACAACGGCAAGGGCAAGGATAAGCTTACCGCCGCAAACGAAATAATCGAGCTTGAGATCGAAAAGGGTTATATCACAAATGGTGATACCATTGATCTGTATATTTCCTCTGATAACTCAGGCGATTATGAAAGCTTTAAATCCGACTTTGAAAACGGTATAACCGACATGAAGGTAAGTGTCCACGATATCGACAGCTTAAACAAACCATCAAAACCAACAAAGCCTACAGATAACGTCAAAAAACCTGATCCGCCAAAACACGATACCGTAAAGACACCCGAAAAACCAGCCGCAGACAATAATGTGAAAACACCGCAGCCGCCTGCACAGACAGCTGTAGCTGCACCGCCTGCTCACGCAGATCCGCCTGCACATGATGCACAGCCGCCGAAGGAGGACAAAAAAACTGATACTCCTGCACCTCCTTCTCCACCTTCAAATGCTGCTGAGCCGGAACCGCCGAAAGCTCCCGAAAAGCCTGATGCGGCTGCTCAGCCGGAAACACCAAAACCGGAAGCTCCTGCCGAACCTGCAAAGCCTGCCCTTCCGAACGAGGGTGAGCCTGTTCCGCCGGAAGCAGGACTTCACGAAAAACTTACCGCTGAAACAGATAAAAGCGATATGTTTGAACTGAAAGTTCATTCCCCTGTTTCTCTACTGCCCGAACACGAAACAGCTGAAGAGCTTTTACCAACAGCTGAGCCGCCTGCTTCTGAATTACCCTCTCCTGAAGCAGAGCACAGCACACCTCAGCTGCCGCCAACTCCATAAAGAAAACATGGTTACATATAAAAAGGCACTTTTTTAAGTGCCTTTTTTATTTCCGAAAAATAAATTTTTTCGGAAATAAATATTTTCAGTATATTTTTACGCCAATTTTTCGGCTATATAGCGATGATTTTTCAAAAGCATGAATTTTTTTCGGAAATTTTTTCAAAATACCCCTTTTTTTATTTTCCTACTCCGTAATCTGTTTATGTAAAGCAAAACAAAGCTTTTAAACTCCCGGCACGGAGTTGAAAATAATTTTAAATTGTAAAGGAGTAAACCATCATGAGAAACAAGAAGATCCTTTCTGCAATCGCAGCTGTATCTGTTCTTTCATTAGCAACAGGCGTAACTGTTTTTGCAGCAACAGCATCACCAGAGGCAAAGACTACTGAAGAAGCAGTAGTTGAGGAAACAACAGCAGCTGCTGAGGAAACTGTAGAAGAGACCTCCGCTGAGGCTGAGAATGCTGAAGAAGAGACAACAGCAGCTGAAGAGGCTGCAGAAGAAGTTAAGCTTCCTCCAGTAGCAGTTGACAAGCCTGTTGGCCATGTTGACCTCGACGTTACAGATTTCTTCAATGAGATCAAGGACCTCATCGACGTAAACAAGTATGATGTTATCACAGACACTCTCAAGGAGAACTGGGACAAGATCGAGAAGGTTAAGGTTCACGTTGACTTTGAAAAGCCTGCTAAGGACGAGGCTGAGAAGCCTGAGCCTCCTGTAGCTCCTGCTGAGCTTGAGGACGGCGAGAAGCCTGAGCCACCAGCTCCTCCTGTTGCACCTGCTGAGCTTGAAGACGGCGAAAAGCCTGAGCCGCCAGCTCCTCCTGTAGCTCCAGAGGATGGCGAAAAGCCAGAGCCACCAGTTCCTCCTGTAGGTCCTAAGGACGGCGAGAAGCCTGAGCCTCCAATGCCTCCACACCTCCGTCACGAAGCAGAAAAGGCTGCTGCAGAAGCTGCTGCTGAGACTGCTGAGACAGAGACAACAACAGATGCTGAGATCAGCGAATAATTTACGCTGATTACATAGATCTGTCCTCTCTATTTTAATAGATTCCCCATAGGACAGAAAGTTTTCTATCCAATCCCCTATCCCCATTCACTCTTGAATGCTGTATTAACGGTAAGGTACAGCGTACAAGGAATAATAAAGAAAGCGCCGCAGGATTTCTCTCTCCTGAGGCGCTTTTTAATTTTTGCATATATCATTATTTGCTGTATTAAGCCTTAACTGTTGCTTTTTTAAGTAATTTATGATATAATTAAATTACTTGATACATATGCCTTGATACAGGCTGAAATAAGGAGGTAATACAGTGAAAGTAAGATTTCATCTGCCCGATTTTGCACGTCTCTTTAAGTTCAATACGGTTTTCCTTACAATGATGGAGAACAGTCCCGAATTTTTCCGCGAAGGTGTAGAGGTAGCTTCTATCTACGGCGTATTTCCGCCATCTCTCTGGAACGGCGGAAGAGTTATGCACGGTATGTGCCATAAGGATTTCGTAAAAGGTGTTACAAACTACTTCAATAAAAAGGGCATTCCGCTCCGTTTTACATTTACCAATCCTATGATAGAGAAAAAGCACCTCAGCGATGAATTCTGCAACATGGTAATGCACATCGCCGACAACGGTCTTAACGAATGTATCGTTATGTCACCAATCCTTGAGGATTACATAAGAAAGAACTATCCAAACTTCAAGCTCACAAGCTCTACCTGCAAGCGTATAACCGATCCCGAAACCCTTTATTCCGAGGTCTGTAAGGACTATCATATTGTTGTCATCGACTATGATCTCAATAACAAGTTCGATATCCTCGAAAAGATACCAAACAAGGAAAAGTGCGAGATACTTGTAAATGCCTGCTGTAACCCTGCCTGTGCAAACCGTTCTCTCCACTATCAGACTATCGGTACGGAACAGATAGCATACGCTAATCATGTAAGAAAATACCCTAATGTCCCGTTTGACTCAAATAAATTTGCCGCAGAACACCCCGAAGCTAAGGCTATTTTTGAGTGCAAATGCGAGCACAGAAGCCTTTTCGATATCAAATCGCTGAGCACACACATCACTCCCGATGATATCTGGAACAAGTATGTACCTATGGGCTTCAATCAGTTCAAGATCGAGGGCAGAACATTCGATATGTTCAACCTTATGGAGCATTACCTCTATTACATGGTAAAGCCCGAATATATAGACAAGGCAAGACTTACATTCCTCCGCAACCTCAGCCTCAACGGCGCTATCATTATCCCCGATCAGTCCTGATAGCAGTAAAATAATACAATTTCGTGCCTCCCTTATGGGAGGCATTTGTGTTTCTGTATGATTTTTCCGAAAATCATTATACGTTCACATAATCTTCACATATCAGTGTTATAATACAATCGTATCTTATCCGAGAACTCGGAAAGGTAACATCTTTCTAAGGAGAAAATTGAATATGAAAAACACTGTTTCAACCCTTCTCGGACAGAAGCAATCAGGTGACAAGATCACGATGCTTACTGCCTACGACTACACAACAGCCAAGATCATGGACGAATGCGGTGTAAACGCTATCCTCATCGGTGACTCTCTCGGCATGGTAATGCTGGGCTATGAGAATACTCTGCCTGTTACTATGGAGGATATGATCCACCACACTGCTGCTGTTTCAAGAGGTGCGGAAAATGCCTTCGTTGTTGCCGATATGCCTTTCATGTCATATCAGGTAAGCGTTCAGGAAGCTGTTGTAAATGCAGGAAGACTTATCAAAGAGGGCGGTGCAAATGCGGTAAAGCTTGAAGGCGGCGCGGAAGTCTGCGACCGGATAAAGGCTATCGTAAATGCGTCTATCCCTGTTGTTGCACATCTCGGACTTACTCCACAGTCAGTAAATGCTTTCGGTGGATTTAAGGTGCAGGGAAAGAGCCTTGATAAGGCTAAGAAGCTCATTGACGATGCCCTGAAGATCCAGGAGGCAGGAGCTTGTGCGGTAGTCCTTGAGGGTATACCTGCAAAGCTTGCAGATATCATCACAAAAAAGCTGTTTATCCCTACTATCGGTATCGGTGCAGGAAACGGCTGTGACGGTCAGGTACTTGTTTATCAGGATATGCTTGGACTCACAACAGGTCATACTCCGAAATTTGTAAAGCGTTTCGCAGAGGTCGGCGCACTCATGCGTCAGGGTATCTCGGACTATATCAGCGAAACCAAAGCAGGTGCTTTCCCTGCTCAGGAGCATACCTACGCTATTGACGATGATGTTATCAACGAGCTTATGAAGGAGTGTTAATGATATGAAGATAGTAAAAACTATAGATGAAGTACGCGCACAGGTAAAGGAATGGAGAGCACAGGGACTTACAGTTGGTCTCGTTCCTACTATGGGATATCTCCATGAAGGTCACGCAAGTCTTATAGATGCTTCTCACAAAGACAACGACAGGACTGTTGTATCGGATTTCGTTAATCCAATGCAGTTCGGTCCTACAGAGGACCTCGAAAGCTATCCCCGTGATATCGACCACGATGCAAAGCTTGTGGAAGCTCACGGCGGCGACCTTATCTTCAATCCCGAGCCTGAGGAAATGTACCGCGACGGCTTTTCATCTTTCGTTGATATGACCGTTCTCACACAGGAGCTTTGCGGTCTCAGCCGCCCTGTACACTTCAGAGGTGTATGCACAGTCGTATCCAAGCTTTTCAATATCGTAAAGCCTGACCGCGCTTACTTCGGCAAAAAGGACGCTCAGCAGCTTGCTGTTATCCGTCATATGGTCGACGACCTCAATATGGATATCGAGATAATCGGCTGCCCTATCGTCCGCGAAGCTGACGGACTTGCAAAAAGCTCAAGAAATACATACCTCAATGACGCGGAGAGAAAAGCCGCTCTTGTTCTCTCACAGGCGATCTTCCTCGGCAAGGATATGGTAAAAAAGGGCGAAAAAGACTGCTCTGTTATTATAGATGCAATGAAAAAGCACATCGAAGATGAACCTCTTGCACGTATCGACTACGTCAAGATAGTTGACTGCGCTACTATGCAGCAGATAGCTTCACTTGACCGCCCTGCACTCTGCGCAATGGCTGTCTATATCGGCAAGACACGCCTTATCGACAACTTCTTCACAGAAGACGTATAAGGAGGCGGCAATGGAAATATCAATGCTCAAAAGCAAGATACACCGCGCTGTGATCACTCAGGCTGAGCTTAATTACGTTGGCAGTATCACTATCGACGAGGAGCTTATGGAGGCTTCAGGGCTTAATGAATACGAGCACGTTCATGTTGTGAATGTAAACAGCGGAAGCCGTATCGAGACCTATGTTATCGCAGGTGAACGCGGAAGCGGCGTTATCTGCCTCAACGGTGCAGCTGCCCGTGCAGGACAGAAGGGTGACCCTGTAATAATCATGTCATACGCAGCTATGACACCCGAGGAAATAAAAACTCACCGCCCGAAAGTAGTATTCGTAGGCGATAAGAATGAGATAATAAGAGTAGCCGATTACGAAAAACACGGCGAACTGAAATGATAAAAAGGCACTTCCTTTTCGGGAGTGCCTTTCGCTTTATATAATATCATAAGTTTTTTCGTTACAGCAATATCTTCCTCATTCTTGTATAATCGCTGTCGGGGTGCTTCTTTTGTGCTACCTCAACGAGCTTTCGCGAGACCGCTCTGTACATGGCTCTGTCGTTTTCCTTATTCATGCACTCGATATGCTTCTGTACCGTTGACACATCATTGCGCTCAACAGGGCCTGTAAGAGCTTCAACAGGTCCTACCTTGAAAATATGTCTGATATTGCTCATTACAAGCGGCTGAAGCGCCTTTACAGCCTCGTCCTCGGTAAAACCGCATTTTTTGAGAAGCTCGATGCTCTCCTCCGCAAGTGCGCACACAAGATTGCTCGAAACGACACAGGCTGCATGATACTCGCATTTATTGTTTCCTGAGATGACTCTCACAGGATTGCCTATCTCTTCCAATATCCTCTTCCACTGCATAACATGAGCTTCGCTTCCCTCGATACAGAAAAACGCATTGCGCAGTTCTCTGAAAGAGTCGTACTTGCTGCTCACAGGAAACAGCGGATGTATGGAACAGCCGCTTGCACCATATCTTGCTATATCGGGAAAAGCTTCAAGAGCCGACATTGCGCCGCTGCAGTGGCATATCTGCTTGCCTGCAATGCCGATATCACGTATCTGCTCATACACTTCCCTTATACTGTTATCGGGTACTGTTATGAATACCGTGTCACTGTTCTCCAGAAGCTCGGAAAGCTCATCGTAAACAGCACTTCCCGTAAACTTAGCAGCTTCTGTTCTTGACTGAATATCACGGCTGTAATAGCCGGAAACAGTCAGTCCGTTTTCGGCAAAATATCTGCCCAGTGAAAAGCCGACCTTGCCTGCTCCAATAAAACCTATCTGCATTTTAATATCCTCCTGTAACCTATATTGTTACTGATTTTATTATATCACAAACGTGCTGTCAAGGCAATAATTACCACGTAAAATCTGCAAAAAATCAACTTGAATACATCAATATGAACCTATGTTATACGACCTGTCACACGACTTTACATTTTTTGCACAGTATGTTATCGACCTTTGCATATACCCCTATATTTAATTGGCTTGCTATTTACTCACATTTATGCTAAACTATTATCTGAATTATTTTTTCCATTATCTGTCACACTGC
>SFFP01000041.1 GCA_004556875.1 Ruminococcus flavefaciens | reverse complement strand
ATCAGTCGTATAAGTAATTCTGTGCTGTCAGGGTTAACTTTTTCAGCGCGTGTGCTGTCAGTTTTGGTGGAATTAGTATAGATATTCAGCTTTGAAAAATCCGCAGGAGTAAGAGCTCCTGCAATGAGTGCGAATGAAAACGCCCAGAAAAGAAAGGCGAATGAACCTGTTATCAGTCCTGCTGCAATAAACAGAACAAAGCCTGCCAAAATTAAAAACATTATTTTTCTTGATGATCTGAATTCGTATTCTGTTATACGCTCATTGTCATCGAAAATACCATTTTCATGTATCTTGTACGCAAGAGGCAGCTTATCGTGATTATTTATCAGGCTTGCTTTAATGTTATGAAACATGACCTTGTAATCATTTTTAAGGCTGCTGCTGATATAACGATTTTCGGTCATTTGAAGCCCTCCTTAAAATAATTTATGTATAGCATACAATATGAAAATACTGTATAGAAGGGAGGCATATCATCTCCCTCAACGTGTACTTAGGAGGTGCAGAGGCGTTGTGTAAAGATCATCAGCATTTATTTTTTCTGCCAACGGAAGTATATTTATCATTCTTGTTTCATCTCCCCCGTGCAGTTATAACTATGGCTTTTTATAAAAAATCAGCGGATATTCCTGTATGCAAATTCATACCCCAGTATGATAATTGCAGGTATAAGAATAACCTTTACAAGCAATATACTGTAATTGCATAATATCTTATAATTATCATCGGACATTTCTTTAAGGTAATAAACATCAGGCTTTTCCGGGTGGATCATTATCTCAAAATTGCTTCCTGTTTCTGAAAGCATAGGGGAATTTTCTGATATGGCAAAACGGTAGTTTACTCCCTCAAAGTAATATTTGTATAAAGGGTCGATACCCGGAGCTGCCTCACGGTTCATGGAGATATCATAGCTGTTTGCAGCATATCCGATAAACTCCGCCATGACGGGAACAGTACATTTCTTTGTTCTTATCTTTAATGCGATAGTTGCAGCAAGAATATGTAAAAGTCTTATGATAAAGGCAAGAATTATCAGAGCAATAAGTATCATAAAAGCTATTTTAAACAGCTTTCCTGACAGTTTATCCGAAATACCGATTTCCATTAAGAATCCTATAATGCCAACGAATATCAGAGCAATACCTATAAAAACAAAAAAGAGAATGTTCCAGAGGGTATACTTTACATCCTTGTTGTTAACTCTCAGTTTTCCGTCGCCTTTTTGCATAGATCCAACGATCACGGCTATTCCCATTGCTATAAGTATTACTGACTGAAGAAAAAGAGCAGTGATTATAGTTATTACAGCTAAGATCTCCCTGCCTTTGACCAGACGTTCCTTTGCAGGTTTTGCTTTGATTTCCTGAGAATACAGTTCATCGATAGATATTTTCTCAGCTCTTGGAAGCAAATTGTTTTTTTTCATTTTTCCTTATTAAATGCTTATCAGCGTTTGCTTCCCTTTGAGCCGAAGCTTCCGCCCATAGAGAGAATATTGGTATCGAATGTATAGCTTATCTTTTCGCCCTGTCTGTATCGCTTGAGAGCGAGCTGGATAAGTCTTTCGAGAAGCTCTGTGTATTTAACGCCCTTAGGCTCCCAGAGGTAGAATGCCAGTGAGCCGGGGATAGTATTTATCTCGTTTATGTAGACCTTGTCTGTAGCCATATCTATCATGAAGTCGATACGGGTTACGCCGTTGAGACCAAGATAGCGGAATGCGTCAACAGCAGTCTTTCTGATGAATTCGTCCTGTTCGGGAGTAATGTCAGCAGGTATCTTTCTTTTGAGGGTAGCCATGCCCTTGCTTCCGCCCTTGCCGCCGCCTACGTACTTCTGATCGTAGCTGAGGATATCGTCGCCGCTTGCCTGTACAGGCTCTTCGCATACTGAAGCCTCTGCGGACTCGCTGTCACCTGCAACTGCGCAGTTTATTTCCTTGAGCTGAACAACGCATGGCTCGATAAGGATACGGTCAGCGAACTCGAAAGCCTCTTCGATAGACTTGATAAGGCTGTCTCTGTCCTTGCCCTTTGAGATACCAACGCTTGAACCGAGGTTGATAGGCTTTACGATAACAGGATAGCCGAACTTCTTTTCTACTTCCTCAACCATTCTGTCCATTTCGTTTATCTCATATGAGGAGAAACGGCAGCAGTCAAGCACAGGGAAGCCTGCGTCCTTGAGGAGTATCTTCATAACGAATTTATCCATACCTACAGCAGAAGCCAGAACGTCACAGCCTACATACGGCAGGTCAAGAGTCTGGAGATAGCCCTGTAAAGCGCCGTCCTCAACGTTTGTGCCGTGAACGATAGGGAAAGCAACGTCGATATCGGATATGACATTTGAGCCGAACTTCTTCATCTTCTGGCGGATAAGCTGTACCTTGCCCTCACTTCTTACGAAAACGCACTCAGTGCATTCCTTTAAAAGTGCAGGGATATCCTTGAAGCTGTTGATATCCATGAGCTTTTCACCTGTCCAGAATTCGCTCTTTTTTGTCATATAGACAGGGATAATGTTGTACTTTTCCTTATTTATGCTTGCCATAGCCTGAACTGCCGAGATAACTGATACCTCATGTTCAACGCTTCTTCCGCCGAAAAGAACTGCAAGATTGATCTTCATAATAAATTCTCCTTTAAAATGCGTAGTTCTTGAATTGAGAATGAATGTGTGCCCTTACGGGCAAGTATCAAAAATGTCGGCAAGGATTTTTTTATTCATCGCCGACAGGCGATACCACTAATTCTCAATTTTCAATTCTAAATTCTCCATTTGCTTAATAGTTGTCGGGCAGGTCGTTTTCAAGAAGAACTATCTTCTTCTTGTCTGTCTGATAAGCTCTTACGTGGTCGAGAGCCTCATTAAGACTGTCTGCAACAAAGACGTTGTCCATGTTATAGCCTGCGTCCTTGATTCCGTTGTATATCGGGACTGTCTGAGCCTTGCCCACAAGAACTATATGGTCGCAGGCTTTTGCAGCTTCCTGACCGAACTCGAAGTTCAGCTCTTCCTGTTTAGCGCCAAGCTCTACCATACCCGGTGTTACCAGTATGCGGCAGGCATCGAAGAGGCCGAGAACGTTAAGTGCTGCGCGGCAGCCGCTTGGATTTGAGTTGTATGCGTCGTCGATAAAGGTCATGTTTCCGCCCTTGTCGAGGAGCTGTAATCTGTGGGGAACAGCGGCGATACGCTTGACAGGGAGAGTCAGCTTTTCCAGTGATATGCCTGTGCCGTGAGCATAGGCGATAGCACCGAGTACATTTTGTACATTGTGCTCGCCAAGAAGTTTCATTGAGAAGCGCTGTGTTTCGCCGTTGGGAGCAGTTACCGTAAACTCAGTGCCTCTGTCGGAAACGGAGATATCGGTTGCGCGGTAGTGGTTGCCCTCCTGAAGTCCGTAAAGCAACGCATTGGGGTATTCGGGAGCTTTTTTGCGGATAAGCTCGTTGTCGCCGTTGAGGTATATCTTACCGCCCTTAGCCTTAACGTGGTCGGCAAGCTCGAACTTTGTATTTAGAACATTGTCGATAGAGCCGAAGGTCTCTAAGTGCTGAGGACCAACGGAAGTGATGATACCGTCGTGTGGGTCTGCAATGCCGCAAAGCTCCTTTATCTCGTGAACTCGTCTTGCGCCCATTTCGCAGATGAAGTATTCATGTGTGGGCTTTAAGTCGCGGCGGATAGTTATTGTAACACCCATGGGAGTATTGAAGCTCTCGGGAGTTTTCAGTGTGTTGTACTGAGAATTGAGAAGCTCGTCAAGGTAGAACTTCATGCTGGTCTTGCCGTAGCTTCCCGTGATACCAACCTTGTGAAGTGTTGGACACTCGGAGAGTATGCGCTTTGCGTCGTTGATATACCAGTTCTGTACTGCCTTTTCCACAGGCTTATTGATAAGATTGGAAAGGGGAACGAGTATAGGTGTCAGGTACAAAGCCGAGCCCACAAGTACAAAGGGCAGATTGTTCACAAAACGTTTTAAATAGATCTCAGAGGAGAAGAATGCTCCGATGTATATTGCGGCGATAATGATGAAGAATGTGATGAGCATACGCTTTACTCTTGCGGTATAAACAAGAGGCTTCTTGAACTTTTTACCCGGCTTGTTGAGCAGTGCGATTATAATATTCATAAATGCAAGCACACCAATAAGTATCGCCGTTATCGCCATATTTTTTTTATTGCGGATATATAGTACTCCGAAGCCTTCGATCATAGGTCTGAACGCAAGCAGTGCGAACTGCGCACACAGCAGCACCGCAGGCAGTATATAGCGCCTTGCGTTCTTCTTCATCCAGCGTGAATGCTCGGGAGTCTTGTAGCCGTTGAGCTGGAGCATATGGAACTCTCTCAGCCCGAGGAATACTGTTGCAGTCAGGGAAATTACTGCGAAAATTATCCATAAAACCAAATTCATATTTATCTCCTAATTCAATCTTCTATCTTCATAAAGCTGCACATCACGCGGTTAAAGGTGAACTGCTGCTCTAAGAATGAATAATGTCCTGCATTTTCCAGCTTTACAAGACCTGCATCGGGAATGAGCTTCTCCATTTTCTCACCGTCGGAGAGCGGAGTAGCTGTATCGTTCACGCCCCACACAAGCAGTGTAGGAGCTTTGATATTGGGCAGATACGGCTCTAAGTCCTCGTTGACCACCTTTACCATGACCTGACGCATCATAGGTGAAGCTGCGGCGTAGTCTGCGCTGCCCATTTTCTTGCGGAAGTTCTCCAGAGCGTCGGGGAATATCTTCTTGACAATGCCCCATGAAAGGACTGTTCTTCCAAGCTTGTAATAGCGTGTGCGCCAGCTCTTTTTATTGGACTTTGGCGGCATAATGCCTGCGCTGTCCACAAGAATGACCTTAGTTACCTTGAAGGGCAGGTCATCGCGGCTGTGCATTTTTATGATAACGCGTCCGCCGAAGCTGTGACCGAGAAGCATTACTTCCTTTGTATCGTAGTCCTTGAGAAAGTCGATGACGAACTGCACATATGAGCTTACGTCCCAGACCTCTTTTGGCTCGTCGCTCTTGCCGAAGCCCGGCATATCCATAGCAACGACCTTGTACTTCTTGGAGAGAAGCTCCATCATATTGGCAAAAAGGGTGATATTGCTGCCCCAGCCGTGAAGCAGTACGATAAGGTCGCCCTCGCCCTTTTCTTCGTAGTTTATCTTTAAACCATTAACTGTTTTTATCAACTCTATTATCTCCACATATTTATTTTATGTTATATATCATATACGGCATACAGCTGCAAATATACATATATAATTTATTATATCACTTACGGTATTTATTGTCAACAAAAAAATCGGGCGGCAGTTAAGCCGTCCGAATAACTTCATTATTATTCTTTAACAGTTTTCTGATAGAGTTCCCAGAGGTCGATAGTTTCTGTTTTATCGCGGTAATGGATAGTTAGGGTTGAGCCTTCTTTTACGTCGTTTGTTCCCCATGAATACTGATTAGGGTATTCACCGCGGTCATCGAAAGGCAGCTTTACAACGGGATATATCCAGATATGATAATGTGCTATTATATCGTTTACGCCCTCGTCATTGACGAAATAGTCGTACTTTGAATCGGTGCGCTCGTTTGTGCAGCTGCAATCGCCTGTAAACTCAAAAGATATATGCTTTTCATTTTTTACTTTTACGCCGTCAGGGATAGGGTAGAAGTCATCGCCAAACTCAGAGCGGTATTCATAAATATTGCTGCCATCTTCATCATGTTCTTCACTCTCTACGCAGTATGACTTTACTTCCTTTGCAGTCACGGTATAATGCAGCTTATCTGAGCTTATGGGGACAACTCCCCAGAAAACAAACATGAATACACCGAACAGTACGGCGGCTGTGCCGACAACAGCGGCTATAATTTTCAGTGCGGTGCGCTTTTTTACCTTTTTCAGCGGTTTTACGTCCTTATCGGGGACTTTTATATTATCTTCCTTGTTGTTCATGCTCTCATAGACAGCATTGCATTCCTCGCACTCGTGGAGGTGCTTTTCTATTTCTTCGTTGCTGTCCTGAGATGTAAGTTTGTCGCAGTACAGCGGCAAAAGATCTCTGATGATATTGCATTTCATAAGATCGCTCCTTTCAATGTAGGGGACGCCCACCCCTACATAAGCTTCTGTTTGGCACGGTAATAGGTCACTCTTGCCCAGTTTTCACTTTTGCCGAATATCTCGCCTATCTCGCGGAAGCTCAGCTCCTGCGACGCGCGGAGAAGTATCAGCTCCTTTTCGGTCTCGGGCAGGGAATGTATCTTTTTCAGCAGGCGTATGCGAGAATCCTCGCTTTCGGCTTTTTCGTCGGGACGGAGAGCGGTGTCCTCGGTAAGCTCGCTCAGCTCCTCGCCCTTGTGTCGGGTGCGTTTGCGAAGCTCTTCAAGCCATGCGTTACGGGCAATTCCGCACAGCCATGTGTATACCGAGCTTTCACCCTTATATTTATTTACGGAGCGGAGTGCGCGGTAAAAGGTCTCCTGCGTGAGCTCCTCGGCAGTATCGGCATTGCCGCACAGAGTCATCAGATAAAGAAAGACTTTTCTGCCGTTTTCTCTGTAGTATTTTTCCATATCCGATGACATACCGCTGTCCTCCTCTCCTTGAACGTTCACTTATTAGTTGCACGAAAATGCTTTTCGTTACAGAAAAAATCAAAAATTTTCAAATTGACATTGCAATTTTTTCGTGCTATACTGAAAAGTATCGGATATACGAAATTATAGCATTTTTCAGCATTTTTAGCAACAATCTGTCTTAATTCGGAATGAAGATCTTAGAGTGGATGTATCCGCTTATGCAGACGCATATAAATAATATCATGTGATGGATACTATAAGATCTCATTCTCTTTTTTCAAAACAGTTATATTCTTCACTCTTGCTATTTATATTAATGTATGGTATAATAAAATATTAGCGGCGGAGCGCAGGTATCCGCCATATGATTACTTCTACTGAGGTGTAAAATGTCAAATAAATATTCTCTCGGCATTGATGTGGGTTCGACCACGGTAAAAACGGTAATAACCGACGCTGACGGAAATATCATTTATTCGAAATATCAGCGCCATCTTTCAAAAGTCAAGGAAACTGTTACCGACCAGCTTAAAATAATACAGGCAGATTATCCCGATGAGGAGTTCACTGTTTGCATAACAGGTTCGGCAGGTCTCGGACTTGCCAATTCTGCTGAGATACCCTTCGTGCAGGAGGTCCATGCGGCTTTCCTCGCAGTAAAGCAGAAACAGCCTGACGCTGACGCAGTTATTGAGCTTGGCGGTGAGGACGCAAAGATAATATTCCTGACGGGCGGCGTTGAACAGCGTATGAACGGTACTTGTGCAGGCGGTACAGGCGCGTTCATCGACCAGATGGCAACTCTTCTCGGCATTACTGCCGACCAGCTGGACGAGCTTTCTCTACATGCTCAGAAAATATACCCCATAGCTTCACGATGCGGAGTATTTGCAAAATCAGATATACAGCCCCTTCTCAATCAGGGCGCAAGACGCGAGGACATCGCCGCAAGTATCTTTCAGGCGGTAGTTGACCAGACAGTTTCGGGACTTGCTCAGGGACGCACTATCGAGGGAAAAGTCCTTTTCCTCGGCGGTCCGCTTTTCTTCCTGAAGGGACTTAAAAAGGCTTTCGTGAAAACTCTCGGACTTGACGAAGAACACGCGGTATTTCCGCCCGAAGCTCCTGTTTTCGTGGCTTACGGCTGTGCAATATATGCGGCTACAGCCGAGGATTCATTCAAAATAGGCGATATCATCGAAAAGATACGTACTGCAAAGGCTTCCGATGCTATCGTCACAGGCGAACCTCTTTTCCGCTCTCATGCGGAGTATGACGAGTTCATCGACCGCCACAAGAAGTTTGACTTAGGATATGCGGATATACGTACATATAAGGGCGATGCTTACCTCGGTATCGACGCAGGCTCAACAACTACAAAGCTCGTGCTCATAACCGATGACGGTCGTATGCTCTATAATCACTATTCGTCAAATCAGGGTCAGCCTCTTGACAAGATATCGGAACAGCTAAAGCGTATCTATGCCGCTATGAATCCCGATATCACCATAAAGGGTTCGGCTGTAACAGGCTACGGCGAGGACCTTATAAAAGCGGGGCTTTCCGTTGACTACGGTATCGTTGAGACAGTTGCACACTTCAAAGCGGCGGCTTATTTCTGTCCCGATGTTGACTTCATCATTGATATCGGCGGACAGGATATCAAGTGCTTCAAGATAAAAAACAAGAGCATCGACAGCATTATGTTGAATGAAGCATGTTCCTCAGGCTGCGGCTCTTTCATACAGACATTTGCAATGGCTCTGGGATATGATATCGCTGAGTTCTCTCAGCTTGGACTTTTCGCAGAGCACCCTGTTGACTTAGGCTCGCGCTGTACCGTATTCATGAACAGCTCTGTAAAGCAGGCTCAGAAGGACGGTGCTACCGTTGAGGATATCTCGGCAGGACTTTCATCATCTATCATCAAGAATGCGATATACAAGGTAATACGTGCAAATTCTCCTGACGACCTGGGCAAGAATATCGTTGTTCAGGGCGGTACTTTTCTCAATGACGCGGTACTGCGCTCGTTTGAAAAGGAGCTTGGCAGAAACGTTATCCGTCCTGCTATTTCGGGACTTATGGGTGCTTTCGGCTGTGCGCTTTACGCTAAGGAACGTGCAAACGGCGAAAAATCAAAGCTCATTGAGCCTGAGGAGCTTGAAAACTTTGCGTATACTTCGCGCTCGGCTAACTGCGGCGGCTGTACAGCTCACTGTCAGCTGAATATAATCAGCTTCGGCAAGGGCAGACGCTTCATATCGGGCAACCGCTGTGAAAAGGGCGGCGGCATCGCGAACAGGAACACCGTTCCTAATCTCTACGAATTCAAGTATGACAGCATACTCAACACAGTAAAGACTCATCAGCCTAAGCGTTACCGCGGAGTTGTGGGACTCCCTCTCGCTCTCAGCTTCTATGAACAGCTTCCTTTCTGGCATATGCTGTTTACTACGCTTGGCTTCAGAACAGTCATTTCCGATGAAAGCTCCCGTGATATGTATTATCTCGGTCAGCACACTATCCCGTCGGATACGGTATGCTATCCTGCAAAGCTCACTCACGGACATATCGAAAATCTTCTCGATAAGGGCGTTGACTTCATATTCTATCCGTGTATGAGCTATAATCTGGACGAAGGCGGAAGCGACAACCACTTCAACTGTCCTGTAGTAGCCTATTATCCTGAGCTTCTTCTGGCTAACAATCCGAGGCTCAACAATGATAACTTCGTTCACCCGTACCTTGACCTCAACATCAGAAAGAACGTTATAAAGGTGATTGGTCAGGTGCTGAAGAAGTATAATGTCAAGGGCAAGATACCCGATGCTGTGGATAAGGCTTATGAGGCGCTTGAAAAGTACCATAATTCAGTAACACACAAGGCTATGGAGATAATCTCGCAGGCAAGAGCTGAGGGACGCAAGATAATCGTTATCGCAGGCCGTCCTTATCACATTGACAAGGAGATAAACCACGGCATACACAAGCTTGTGTCAAGTCTCGGAATGGCTGTAATAACCGAGGACAGCATTGCAGGCCTTGTAAGAACACCTAAGCTCGGCGTACTCAATCAGTGGACTTATCATTCGAGACTTTACCGTGCGGCTAAGTACGTTACTACACAGCCCGATATGCAGCTCATTCAGCTTGTATCATTCGGCTGCGGAATAGACGCTGTTACAGGTGACGAGGTGAGAAATATCCTCGAAAGCCGCGGAAAGCTTTACACTCAGTTGAAAATAGACGAGATAAATAACCTGGGCGCTGCAAGGATAAGACTGAGAAGCCTTGTTGCTGCTATGGAACAGAAATAATATCTGACAGGCGGACAGCTTCCGCCCCTGACTAAAACGGAGGGACAAGAATGCCCGAATATGCAAAATTTACCGAGGATATGATAAAGACCCATACTATCCTCGTTCCCGATATGCTGCCGATACACTTCAAGATGTTAATATCCATCTTTGAAGCTAAGGGCTATAAGCTGGAGCTTCTGAGAAATGACACCCGTGCAGTTGTTGATGAGGGGCTTAAAAACGTTCATAACGATGCCTGCTATCCTGCACTTCTCGTTATCGGACAGTTCATGGACGCGCTGAAAAGCGGCAAGTATGACCCTGACAAGACCGCACTGCTAATTACTCAGACAGGCGGCGGCTGCCGTGCTTCTAACTACATACACCTGCTGAGAAAGGCTGTTGCAAAGAATTATCCGCAGATACCCGTGGTATCCCTTAATTTCAGCGGACTTGAAAAGGACAGCGCGTTCAGGATAACAGCACCTATGTTTTTACAGATGCTGTATGCAGTTCTCTACGGCGACCTGCTCATGACCTGCTATAACAAGTGCAGAGCCTATGAGATAAACAAGGGACAGTCTAAGAAAATGCTGGATAAATGGCACAGAAGGCTGTGCAATATCTTCCTCAAGGGAAGTAAGATGTTCCTTAAAACAAAGAAGATATACAGAGATATCCTTGATGATTTTGCTTCTATACCGCTCAGCAGTGAGAAGAAGATAAGAGTCGGCATAGTTGGCGAGATATACGTTAAGTATTCGCCCCTTGCAAACAATCATCTTGAGGACTTTCTCATATCAGAGGGCTGTGAGCCTGTTGTGCCGTCGCTGCTGGAATTCGTAATGTACTGCGCGGCAGGTACTTTCAACGATGCGAAGATATATGACCATCCCACAAAGAGGTCGATCTTCAACAGAATAGGCTATGACCTGATATATGCCAAGCAGAAGGAGCTTATAAAGATAATGAAGGAGCAGGGAAGCTTTGAGCCGCTCCACGATTTTGAGCACCTGCGAAAGCTTGCTGACAAGTATATCAATCAGGGTGTTGTTATGGGAGAGGGCTGGCTCATTCCTGCGGAAATGGCGGCTCTTGCAAAATCAGGTGTCGAGAATATAATCTGCACTCAGCCTTTCGGCTGTCTGCCGAATCATATAGTTGCAAAGGGTATGTCAAGAGCTATAAAGCAGGATAATCCAAATGCGAATATAGTTGCTATAGACTATGACCCGGGTGCTACAAGAGTTAATCAGGAAAACCGAATAAAGCTGATGCTTGCTAATGCGAGGCTGTAAAGCATCTTAAAAAGGAGCATATTTATGGCATACATTATATCAAGCAGTGTATTCTCACTGAAAATGGAATACACTTTACAAAATGATGAAAATAGTATCTGTAA
>SFFP01000040.1 GCA_004556875.1 Ruminococcus flavefaciens | reverse complement strand
TTCCTTATACTCCTCGATAGCGTCAACATTTACGCTTCCGAGAGCACGTATCTTGTTCTTTATAGTTGTAAGCTCTGCCTGTGCGGCAGTCATATCCTCGATCTTTTCAGCTATCTGTATAGCCTCTGAGCGTGTAAGCTCATATACCTCCATAAGCTGTCTGATGATATTGTCGGTATCACGGCAGACTGTCTCACGGCGTTCTTCAAGTCTTGTTATCTCAGCAGAAAGCTTTTCCTTTGAATCGTTGATAGCCTTCAAGCCGTTCTGCATCTCATTGACAAGACGATTTTGCTCAGTATGAGTTGCGTGACAGCGTGCTATCTCTTCATTATATGACGAGGTATTGTCCTTAAAGTCGGAAAGCTTCTGTTTAAGCTCTTCTATCTCGGCATTTTTCTGCCCGATTATCTCTTTCTGACGGAATATCTCCTCTTCAAACTGATGCGCACCGTATTTAAGCTCTTCTGCTCGTCTGTCGATACGTGTCATTTCGAGCTGCTGAGCCTCTGCGTCCTTAGCAAGCTCCATGCCCTTTATCTTGAGCTGTGAAAGCTTATCGGACAGCTCTGCTCGCTGTAATCTCAGCTTTTCGCGGATATCCTGTCCCTGAGCAAGCTTTTCCTCTGCAATGCGTATCTCTTCATCTGTATCCGCAAGAGCCTTTTCCGAGTCTGTGATATTCTGCTTTGCAGCAGCTATCTTCTGCTCAGTCTCAGAAACGAGTCTTGTAGAGTCATCAGCCTGTAAACGCATCTGCTCTGCAAGTGAAGCAAGACTTGAAAGCTCTGCACCAAAGCGAACCTTTTCGGCTTCACATTTTGTCTGCTCTTCCTTTGCCGCCTCGGTATCGTATCGGAGCTTTTCAGACTCTGCACGGAGCTTCTCAGCCTTTTCGCGGAGAGTATCTCTTTCTGCGGCAAGCTTCTCTATTTCAGCATCAAGGGTATCTATTTCATTCTTACGTGTGATGATACCGCCTGAGCGCTGTGCTGAACCACCTGTAAACGAACCGCCTGCATTGATGACCTGTCCGTCAAGTGTAACTATCCTGAACTTATAACCGTACTTTTTAGCGATAAGCGTTGCAGTATCAATGTCCTCGGCAATTACTATCCTGCCGAGAAGAGATGCGATGATACCGCTGAATTTCGGGTCATAGGTCACTATCTTATTTGCATTTGCCACGAAGCCTTCGCAGTTTTCAAGTCCCTGCTCCTTCAGCTCATAGCCTTTAACAGATGTTATAGGCAGGAACGTTGCACGTCCGCCCTTCTGCTCTTTGAGAAAACGGATACAACGCTTTGCGATATCCTCGTTTTCAACGATGATATTCTGCATAGCACCGCCCAGTGCAGTTTCTACTGCCACTGCATATTTAGGCTCAACGCCTATATTCTGAGCGACTGTTCCCAGAACGCCGCCTATCCTGCCTTGCTTTGAAGCTTTCAGCACCTGCTTTACGCTTCCTGCAAAGCCTTCCATATTGTTTTCAAGGTCGGTAAGTATCTTTCTGCGCTGCTGCTTGTCTTTCAGCTCATACAGAGCACGTTCAAAGTCGTTTCTCGCCTGCTCAAATCCTTCACGGCGCGACTTGAATAGTCTTTCCAGTCCGCTGAGCTTATTGCGTATCTCCTCTGCTTTAGCATCATTCTTTTCAGCCTCAGCCTTAACGCTTGCAGCCTGAGCTTCGTATTCTTCAAGCTTCTTATCAAGACCGCCGCTGTTTTCGCGCAGCTCAGCAAGTCTCGCAGTCTGCTCCTGTATCGTTGACTTAGATGACTCTATAGCAAAGCGGTATTCGCTCTGCTTGATATACAGACCGTTTATCTCACTGCCTGCCTTGTCCACCGAGTCGCCAAGCTTTGAACTTTCTGTCTCTGCCTTGCGGAAGCTTTCCTCAGCTTCCTTTATCTCATTTTCCAGTGCCTTTTTCTTCTCCTCAAGCTCTGCAAGCTTTTCGGCAGCCGCCTTACGCTCATTTTCCAGAGACTTCTTTGCTTCTTCTGCACTGTCGATGCTCTTCTGTGCTGACTCCACTGCCTCATTGCAGTGCTTTATATCATTTTCGAGAACAGCTATTCCCGACTTCATTTCCGAAGCCGTCTGCTCTTCCTCCAGCATTCTGCGGCGAAGCTCATCAGCACGCATAGTGCTCTCCTGCATCTTTCTGATGCCGTCGGCTATTTTCTGCTCCTCGCGCTGAATGTCGTTCTCAACATTTTCGTATTCATTCTTGCTGACAAGTATCTTGCTTTCAAGCTCGTCAAGCTTAACCTTCATATCGTCCAGCTTTGTGACCCAGACGGATATTTCCAGTTTTTTGCGCTCTTCAGCAAGCTTTATGAACTTCTCGGCTTTCTGCGACTGTATCCTCAGCGGCTCAACTCTTCCCTCAAGCTCTGATAGTATATCTGTAAGTCTAAGCAGGTTTTCCTGTGCAGCCGTCAGCTTTCTCTCAGCTTCAAGCTTTTTGTATCTGAACTTTGAGATACCTGCGGCTTCTTCGAATATATCACGGCGCTCAGAACTTTTTGCGCCTACTATCTCTGCGATACGTCCCTGTCCGATGATAGAGTAGCCGTCACGTCCGAGACCTGTATCCATGAAAAGCTCGTTTATATCCTTCAAGCGGCATGGTTTTCCGTTTATAAGATATTCACTCTCACCGCTTCGGTAAAGCTTACGTGTTACCGCAACTTCATCGCCTATATCGGGGAGAGTATTGTCCGTATTGTCGATATTCAGCGTTACAGCGGCAAATCCCATAGGCTTTCGCGCAACTGTACCGGAGAATATAACGTCCTCCATCTTATTGCCTCGGAGAGTCTTTGTAGACTGCTCGCCAAGTACCCAGCGGACCGAGTCGCCTATATTGCTCTTGCCGCTTCCGTTAGGACCTACAACTGCGGTAAGTCCCTTGTCAAAAGTAAGGCTTATCTTATCAGGAAAGGACTTAAAGCCCTGTATTTCCAGTGATTTAAGGTACAATCGCTCACCTCCTCAGCATACATCTGTATTTCGGGACGCTATCGTCACCGACTATCTTAACATCTGTTCCAAGTTTCTTGAAATAGATAATATTCGACTTTTTCTGTCCTACAGCCTTGCTTATACAGTCAGGAGAGACTGCAAAAACGGCTGTCTTTGGCATACTGCCTTCATGCTTCAGTTCAAATTCCATATTATGGCGGTATATAAGAGCCTCGCACAGTTCTCTGAACGCAGGATGGTAAAAACCTCCCACCATATCATGCTCGACGAATTCACTTGCATGAAGTCCGCATTTTATTACTCTTATACCGCTGCTCTCAAACATAGCCATTGCAGAAGCTGATATCTCCACCGCCTTGTCAAAGCTGAAAGGCTTATATTCTCCCGAAACCAGAAGTTCTCCGAGACGTGTGTTTTTCAGCACCACTACAGGATATATCCTTACGGTATCGGGGCTAAGAGCTATTATACGTTCTATAGTCGCCCATTCCTTTTCGGGAGTGCTGCCGTAAAGTCCTATCATCATCTGAAGTCCCAGCTCAAAGCCGAATGCTCTTATAAGCTCGCAGGCATCTTCAACATCCTGTGCGGAGTGTCCGCGCTCATTGAGACTGAGCACCTCATCATCAAGTGACTGTGCTCCAAGCTCTATAGCGGTAACTCCAAAGTCTTTAAGAAGCTGCAATACTTCAAAGTCGATACAATCGGGACGTGTGGAACAGCGTATTCCTTTGAACTTTCCCTCTCCTATGTAATCATGTGCCGCTTCAAGCAGCTCAAGCATATAATCACGGGGAATAGCCGTAAAGCTGCCGCCAAAAAACGCTATCTCCGCATTCTGCGGCTCTCTGACTTCACTGAGAGCCTTTTCGCATATCTCCCTGACCTCTTTCCCATCGGGAAGATGCTGTGCACCGCTTATAGTGCGCTGGTCGCAGAAACTGCACATATGCGGACAGCCGATATGTGGTATAAAGATAGAAATATTACTGTGCTTCATAGCCCATAAGCTCAAGTGCTTCCTTTGCCGCAAGCTGCTCGGCTTCCTTTTTGCTCTTGCCCTTGCCCTTGCCTATGACCTGATCGTTAAGACACACCTCAACAACAAAACGCTTGTTATGGTCAGGACCTTCCTCACCAATAAGAACGTATTCAACCTTTTCTTCGGGATTTTTCTGGACTATCTCCTGAAGAACAGTCTTGAAGTCGTTGAAAACAGGCTTCTTTGCGTGTCTTATATCCTTTGGCATGAAACGCAGGATATGCTTTGCAGCAGGTGCCATTCCGCCGTCAAGGTATATAGCAGCTATCACAGCCTCAAAAGCGTCTGCAAGTATAGAGGGACGCTGTCTGCCGCCTGTATTCTCCTCACCCTTGCCAAGACGCAGGAAATCTCCGAGATTTATCTGCTGAGCAAAGATATGCAGGGATTTTTCGCATACCAGCGATGCTCTCATCTTTGTAAGCTCTCCCTCTGCAACGTTAAGGTTCTTATAGAGGAAGTCTGATACCACTATAGAAAGTACACTGTCTCCGAGAAATTCAAGGCGCTCATTGCTGCCGTTAGGCTGTTTTTTTTCATTTGCATATGATGAGTGTGACAGTGCCTGTTTCAAAAGCTGTATATCCTTGAATTTATAGCCTAAAATTTCCTCAAATCTTTCTAAATTTTCCATTATATCACTCCTTGTCCGCAGCAGCCATCTGTGAGACATAGTTCTCGATAACTCCTGCGACATCGCCCTCTACGCAGCGCTTTGCCTGCCTTACGGCATTGAAGAACGCTGTACCGTCAGAGCTTCCGTGTGCCTTTATTACAGGCTTTCTGACACCTAAAAGTGCAGAACCGCCTACTTCCTTATAGTCCATCTGTTTGCGGAAAGCCTTTATCTTGCCAATAGAGAAAATTGCTCCAAGCTTGCCTGCCCCCGAGAATATCCACTTCATCTTTTTAGCGAAGAAGCTGCCCATTCCCTCATAGAGCTTCAAGGCGATATTTCCTGTAAAACCGTCGGTAACTACTACCTGTACCTCGCCCTTAGGCATATCTCGCGCTTCGATGTTTCCTGCAAAGTTCAGTCCGCTTTTTTCGAGAAGCTTATATGCTTCTATTTCAAGATCTCTGCCCTTAGTTTCCTCCGAGCCTATGTTCAGAAGTCCAACCTTAGGGTTCTTTATGCCCATGACTTTTTCCATATAAGCGCTGCCCATTACCGCAAACTGCACCAGCATTTCGGGGCGGCATTCGGTATTTGCGCCTGCATCAAGAAGCAGAAAGCTTCCCTTATCGGCAGGCATCACAGGTGACGGAGCTATCCGCTTAATGCCTTTGATACGCTTGACGATGAAGGTCGCACCCATTACCAGTGCACCGGTGCTTCCTGCGGATACAAAAGCATCGCCCCTGCCCTCTGCAAGAAGACCGAGACCTACTGCCATCGAGGAATTCTTTCCCGATTTTATGATCTCCTTCGGTTCTTCATGTATATCAAAAACATCATCGGTATGAACTATATCTATACCGTCAAGGCTGATACCGTTTTTCTCAGCACATGACTTTATTTCAGCTTCTCTTCCTGTAAGTGTGATCTTTACTCCGAGTTCACGAACTGCTCTTTCACAGCCCCTGATGACCTCCAGAGGAGCATTGTCTCCTCCGAAAGCATCAACTATTACATTTACTGCCAATTCTATCAAGCTCTCCTCTCAGGGATTTTACAGCACGCTGTGCATATGCGCCATAGCGTTCCTTTTTGTCCTTTATCCTTACGCCGATATCCGGAAGTATTCCCATATTCGCGCCCATTGGCTGGAAATTTCCACTGTTGAACGGGTCGCTGACATAATGTGAAAGCGCTCCTGTCATAGTATCAAGCGGAAGCTGTAAAGGCTCAAGTCCCTTTATCCTGCGTGAAGCAGCGATACCTGCTATGAGACCGCTTGCAGCGCTCTCCATATATCCCTCAACACCTGTTATCTGTCCTGCAAAGAATATCTCAGGACGGCTTCTCATTGAAAAATCCGAATTCAAAAGCTCGGGACTGTTTATGAACGTATTTCTGTGCATTACGCCATAACGCATGAATTCGGCATTTTCAAGTCCTGTTATCATTGAGAAAACACGCTTCTGCTCACCGAATTTAAGGTTAGTCTGAAATCCCACAAGGTTGAAAAGCGTACCCTCGCGGTTCTCTTTTCTCAGCTGAACAACTGCATATGGTCTTCTGCCTGTACGCGGGTCATCTATTCCAACAGGCTTCATAGGTCCGAAGCGCATTGTATCAACGCCTCGTGAAGCAAGCTCCTCTATCGGCATACAGCCTTCATACACGCTGAAAGGGTGTGTTTCAAAGTCCTTTAGCTGCACCTTTTCCGCACCGATAAGTGCTTCATAGAATGCAAGGTACTCCTCTTTGTTCATAGGGCAGTTCACATAATCAGCGTCGCCTCTGTCATAGCGTGAAGCATAGAAAGCTCTTTCCATATCTATACTCTCAGCCGTAACGATAGGAGCTGCCGCATCATAAAAGCTGAGTCCTTCGCCGCAGAGTTCCTTTATTATATCAGCCATAGCTCCCTGTGTAAGAGGACCTGTAGCGATAATCGTTGTCCCCTCAGGCAGCTCGGTCACCTCGCCGCCTATTACCTCGATAAGAGGATGTGACTTTATCTTTGTTGTCACCGCATCTGAGAACTTCTCACGGTCAACTGCAAGTGCACCGCCTGCTTCTACAGAATTTTCCTTTGCACATGGAACTGTCAGCGAGCCGAGAAGCTCCATCTCATATTTGAGAAGTCCTGCTGCCGATTCAAGTCTTGCAGCTTTCAATGAATTTGAACATACAAGCTCTGCAAAACCGCCGTACTTGTGTGCAGGAGAGTATTTCTCAGGCTTCATCTCGTAAAGGCGCACATTTATGCCTGCCTCGGCAACCGCCCATGCAGCTTCGCAGCCTGCAAGACCTGCACCTATTACGTTAACGATATCACTCATTTTTTCAGCTCTCTTTCATAGCCGCAGCCTTCGTTCTCGCATACGAGCTTTCCAGATTTTCCGCCCTTCATAAACAGTGACTTTCCGCACTGAGGACATATCTCCTTTGTCGGAACGTTCCATGTCATGAAATTACAGTCAGGAAATCCCTCACAGCCGTAAAAACTTCTGCCCTTCTTTGACTTTTTCAGCAGCATTTTCTTGCCGCATCTCGGACAGCTGCCGTCAGTTTCAGTAACTATCTTCTTTGTATTCTTACAATCGGGGAAACCCGGGCAGGCAAGGAATTTTCCGTACTTGCTGTACTTTATTACCATATTCCTACCGCAAAGCTCACAGACTACATCTGTCTCCTCATCGGGAACTTTTACGCGCTTTCCGTCCATAGCCTCCTCGGCTTTTTTCAGTGTCTCTGAGAAGTCGTCATAAAACTCATGGAGAGTGCTCACCCAGTTCTTTGTGCCATGCTCGACCTCATCAAGATTGTTTTCCATTTCCGCTGTGAATTTAGCATCAACTATCTTCTTGAAATGGTCTTTCATAAGCTCTGTTATTACCTCACCGAGGTTAGTGGGTTTGAGCGCCTTTCCCTCATGCTCAACATAGCGGCGTGAGGTTATAGTCGTAATTGTCGGAGCATAGGTACTTGGTCTGCCTATGCCGTTTTCTTCAAGCGCCTTGATAAGTGAAGCTTCAGTATATCGCGGAGGCGGCTGAGTAAAGTGCTGATTGCCTGCGATAGACTTGAGCTTGAGCTTATCATCTGCTTTAAGCTCGGGGAGCATTTTCTTGCTGCCCTCTTCCGAGTCATTGGACTCTACGTAAAGAGCCATAAATCCATCGAATTTTACAGAATAACCCGATGCACGGAATGTACAGCCATTAGCTTCGATATCAGCAGATACAGTATCAAGGAGCGCATTTGCCATCTGGCTTGCGATAAAGCGCTCCCATATGAGCTTGTAGAGCTTATACTGGTCTGAGCTGAGACTGCTCTTGACTCTTTCTGGAGTAAGCTCAGGAGTTGAAGGACGAATAGCTTCGTGCGCGTCCTGAGCATTGTTTTTTGTCTTGAAGTTTCTTGGCTCAGGCGGCAGGTAATCCTTGCCATATACCACGCCGATATACTCAGCAGCGGCTGCCTTTGCTTCGTCTGAGATACGCAGACTGTCTGTTCTCATATAAGTGATAAGACCTACTGCACCTACGCCCTGTACGTCAACACCTTCGTAAAGCTCCTGTGCAGCCTTCATGGTACGCTTTGCACTGAAACTGAGCTTACGTGAAGCCTCCTGCTGGAGTGTAGAAGTGATGAAAGGCGGTGCAGGCTGCTTCTTTGTGACACGCTTCTTTACTGATTTTACAGTATATTCAGCATTTTCAAGCCTTGCAAGCAGATCGTCTGCCTCTGCCTGATTAGGTATCTCAAGCTTTTCACTGTCAACAGCTACGAGAGCTGCATCAAATACCTTTCTTGATGACGGAGCTGTGAACTTCGCGTCAATAGACCAGTATTCCTTCGGCACAAAAGCTCTTATCTCGTTTTCACGGTCTACTACAAGGCGTACAGCTACAGACTGCACTCTTCCTGCGGAAAGACCTCTCTTGACCTTTTTCCAGAGGAAAGGACTCAGCTCATATCCCACAAGTCTGTCGAGGATACGTCTTGCCTGCTGAGCATTAACAAGGTCAACATCTATCTTATGCGGGTGGCTCATGCCGTTTTTAACACCTGTCTTGGTGATCTCGTTGAAAGCCACGCGGTTATCATCGTTCATATCGAGCTTCAGCATCTGTGCTATATGCCATGATATGGCCTCTCCCTCACGGTCAGGGTCGGTAGCGAGATAAACTTTATCGCATTTTTTCGCACGCTTTTTCAGTTCCTTGATAACGTCCTCCTTGCCCTTCATATCTGTATACTGAGGCTTGAAGTCGTTATCCTTATCAACACCCATTTTCGACTTTGGAAGGTCGCGGACATGACCCATTGAAGCGATAACTTCATAGCCCGGTCCGAGGTATTTCTGTATGGTTTTCGCCTTTGCAGGCGACTCAACTATTACTAAATCTGACATTTACTGTTCCCCTTATCTGATAAGTTCATACATTTTTCCCGGAAGTGAACGGATAACACCGAATATTTCCAGTTCGGTAAGCTCTGTCATAAGCTCACCGGTATCTATTTCAAGCATAGCAGCAAGTTCATCTGCATGGAGTGCACCGTTTTCAAGCGCCTCTGCAATACTTTTCTGCTGAGAAGAGATGTCATCAGGGATATCAAATCCCATGTCCTCTTCATTTCTATTGCTTACATTTTCCTCTGTCACAGCACTCTGAACTTTCTCCGCTGCAGTAACATATTCCATACTCTTCTCAGGAATAAGTTCAGAAGCCTTTCTTATATTTTCAGACGCTGACAGTTCTCTGTTCCTGCCCGAAATGCAGTCCAATACGTCTGATGCGTCATACATCGGCACTGCACCATCACGCAAAAGCTTGATATTTCCTGCAAATTCACCGCTGAATATATCCGCAGGCGGCAGACACAGCACCTCTCGTCCCTGTCCTGACGCAAGATTAGCTGTAATGAGCGAACCACTCTTTGCACCTGCCTGAAATACAACAGCCGCTTTTCCGAGTGCTGCAAGAATCCTGTTTCTCTTCGGAAAATTCGCAGAAAGCGGCGCAGTTCCGGGCGGAAACTCTGATATAAACACTCCGCCTGCCGCAAGTATAGTATCTCTGTATCCGAAATTCTGACGCGGATAATCCACGTCTACGCCGCAGCCCATAACACATACAGTAGGTCTGCCCATTTCCGCAGCAGCCATACTGCACGCCAGGTCGATACCTACAGCAAATCCGCTGATGATGACTGCTCCTCTTGCCGAAAGCTCAGAGCATATTTCCTTAGCAGCTTTAAGACTGTACGCAGAAGCTTTTCGCGTACCTACAGCTGATACCGTAAGTTCATTCCTGAGGCATGAGATATTGCCCTTGTAATAAAGTACAGAGGGCGGATTATATATATGTCTCAGCTGTTTAGGATAATCATCGCTTGTTGTTGCGACAACGCCGATACCGCGTTTTGCACAGCTTGCAAGGAAGCTGTCAGCGTTAGTTATCGGGATACCGAACACATTTTTTCTTTCATTTTCATTGAGGCTGACTACAGAATTATCGGAAGTAAGAGAAATATACGCCTTTTCCGCAGTGCGAAAAAAACTCATTACTTCCCAGATACGGTGATTGCCCGTACCGAACACCATATTGAGCCAGACCCAGTATCTTGTATCATCCATAGTCATCCCCCTTATGATTTATTTACTGAGCTCCCACATAAGTATACCCGCAGCCATTGCCGCATTAAGGGAATTGATATTGCCATGCATAGGTATTATCACCCTTCTGCTGCACCGCTGTGCTATCTCAGCAGGAAGTCCGTTGCCCTCATTTCCTATGAACACTGCCTGTGTACCTTCAAAACTGCAGTCGGTAACAGGTACTGCGTCCTTATCTATGACAGCTGCTGATGTCACAGCACCTGCCTGTTTGAGAGCTTCAAAAAGCATTTCCGCATCATTTTCAACGGCTATCTTCATTCTGAACACCGAACCCATCGTAGAGCGTATTACCTTAGGACTATAAAGGTCACAGCTCCCAGACATGATAACACCGCTTATACCCAGTGCATCGGCAGTCCTTATCATCATACCCACATTTCCGGGGTCTTGCAGCCCGAAAAGTACAAGGTACTTTCCGCCGCTTACGGTGATATCACTGACCTTTCGCTGAACAGGTATCCTGCACATTGCAAATACACCCTGCGGACTGTCGGTTGAAGATATTCTGTTTCAAAGCTCATTTGAAATGACAATTGTCCTTGTGTTTCTCAAATCAGCCTGTAAAAGCTCTTCGCCATAGCGTTCATATGCTTTTTCAGTAAGTATGAGCTGAGTTATGCCGCTTTCTTCTTTGAGCGCGTCCTCAACTATCCTCAGCCCCTCCAACACGAATAAGCCGTACTGAAGTCTTTCTTTTTTTGACGAAGAAAGCTTCTGATACAGCTTGACAGTCGGATTATCTTTTGAAGTGATGATGTTTTCCAATAGTACAACACCGCCTTTTAGAATACATATCCGCAGCAAACGGCAACTGAAAAGGCGAAGCTTTCACTGCCGAGATACTGCGAAACACGCATTCTTAATTAACAAAAACACGCTCTTAAATTAATAAGAAGCGTGTTCATTATATCAATTAAAGAGCAGCCTTTGCCTTGTCAGCAATTGCTGTGAAACCTGCTGCATCGTTGATAGCGATCTCAGAGAGCATCTTTCTGTT
>SFFP01000039.1 GCA_004556875.1 Ruminococcus flavefaciens | reverse complement strand
TCTGAATACAGTATCACCTATCTGGATATAGCCTGAATTGAGAGCAGCCTTTTTTATCTCGTCTGTAGCTTCATACTTTATCTCAGCTACAGTTGTAGGCTCTGTTTCAGCTTCTGTTGCCTCTTCTTTCTCCTTTGCGAGCTCCTTTGATGTTTCTTCATCGAGCTTGTTGAGAGCGTCCTCGATGTCCTTTTCGTCTATATCCTCAACGGACTTTGGCTCTGATTTCTTGCTGTCCTTGCTGTCGCCGCAGGCAGTCATAACAGTTGCACTAAGACTAAGTGTGAAAATGAAAGCCGCGATTTTGCTAAATTTTTTCATCCGAAATAATCTCCTTAAATCAAATTTTTTCTCAGTTTAACACACTTTTGTGACAGTTATGTGATAATTAACCTCTGCTTCATTTAGAATATTCAGCAGAAATCCGACAAATTATCAGTAAAAATGCAGTGCTTCGGGGGCGGTGCGGCAGTAAATAGTGTAGTCTTCCAAAGTTGAGAACCTACTTTCGCTTACTATCCCTCGCGGCTAAAACTCCCCTCATGAACAAATCCACACGCGGAGTTGGGTGCAGCGGCTCGCTGTCTGCTTGCAATACTAAATTCTCTTCGCACACTATCCCTCGCGGCTAAATCTACCCTCACGATCAAATTCACACGCGGAGTTGGGGGCAGCGTCACGCTGCTTGCAATACTGCGCAGGTTGTGGTATAATAAAAGACAATGAACAGGCAAAACGTTTACATTCCTGACTGACATAAGGAGTTCGATATGTATAACAACTGGAAAAAGGTCACTGATGAGCTTCACAAGCTTACCAAGAAATATACCGCACAAAGAACACTGCCCGAGTCGCAGATACACGAGGATATCCTCATAAGAGCCATGAAGCTCCTTGAAGAAACAGCTCCCGAAGCCGCTGAGCTGATACGTCCTGATCTGAAAATAATGCTGCCCTATGCGGTAATCGCAGATGACAAGGAAGACCGCGAAAACGGCGCAGGCAGACACTATTACTGCGCCTGCAATACCAACGGAAAACCTGCGAAAACTGTCGGCGGCTATTACAAAAACGGCAAGGACCTCTTCGCTAAAAGTGCGCGAACTATGTTCGAGGAGGACTATACTATGGCTCTCACTATGCACCAGAATGGCTTCGTGAAACAGGGCGCTGTATACCTCGGAAGAGCCGTTCATATGCTTTCGGATATGTGCTGTCTGCCCCATGCGGCAAAAATGACTTACTTCTCAAAGCTCCGCAGTGTACATATCCGCTATGAAGAGCTTGCGCGCGCTATGTATCCCGAATTCGTCCCAGAACAGCATATAAACTATCATTTTCTCCGCAGATTTGCTATGCGAAGCAGCTTCTCAACTGCGCTGAACACCAATGCCGAAGCTATATGCCGCGAAATACCCGAGCTTTTCACAGCTCCCGAATACGAGATAAGAAACCGCCTTTACGACACCGAGCAGGCTGTTGCCGCACTTCTCTATCGCTTTTACCGTGATACAAAGGTCACTCCCCTGCGCGGACATTATATAATGAACGGTATGGTCTGCCACCCCTTCTCGGATATGCCTGCGCTGAAAGTGAGAGTCACCGAGCGCGGTATCATATTTGAGCTTGACGGTGTCACCGTAAACTCCCACCTCGGCAGTATTTTCAGAGCCGCTCACCGCCGCAGCGGACGCTTTTCCCTCTCTCCTGTCGGCAATACAAGCGGACTTGTGCTGTCACGCAAAAGCAAGGAGCTTGTCCCCTTTGACCCCCGTGACGAAAAACAGCTCTACGGAATACTCTGACCACATATTAAAAAGCCCCGAATCAGCTTCGGGGTTTTATTTATTATTCTATTTTTATCGAGCGAACGTAAGGAATTGAGAATGAGTCAAAGAGTGTCCATAGAGTCTTTTGAGGACTTCCGACGCTCTTCCATTTTCTGCGTATAAGGGTCTTTTATGCTCCACTGAGCCTTGTCTCTGTCGTACATCGCCTGATTGATGTCAAAATTCGGAAATCCGTCCTGCTGTTCAAGCCATTTATACCTCTTTACATTCATAAGGTTTCTGTAAGCGAACCAACCAAACACGAATAACTCTATAATTCCGAGCACAACAGAGCCGTCAGAAAAAAACAGAGCCGCTATATTTCCTATGAGAAGAAATCCCGATACTATGGCAAGTGTGATATCCTTTCTGTAAACGCTGAAAAATCCCGTTACAGAAGCAGCCACTCCCAGCAGCACAGCCACCAGATATACCTTTTCAAACGTCAGAATGAATGAAACCAGCAAAAACAGTGATATTGCTATATTTATCGCATATACTAACGTTATGGCATTATCTTCCTTCTTGACTCTTTTCATCAGCATCCTGTTATGATTGTATTCGTTTTCAGTATCCATAAATCAGCCCCCCGATATCATTTGTTTCATTATATCACAGCACATATATAAAGTCAAGCAGTTCCCGAAAAATCGGAAAAGAGCTAAGGTTTTTCCGCAAAATTCAAAAAAACTGTTGACTAATCGGCGATTTTAGTTTATTATATTATTGTATGACTTTCTGAACGTAATAAGTCAGATAGCTCCGCTCCCGCAAAGGGAAATACGGAGATGTAGGGAGTTGTTTCCGTTTATATGCATATTCTGATACGAAATATCCTGTGCAGTCTGCTTGGCGGCGCTCTTATGGGCACTTCTGCGGCAGGTGCACTGTTCTTCTCGACAGCTAAGGTGAACAAGACAAAATATCCTGTCTTCGGCGTTGATGTTTCAAACTATCAGGGCGATATCAACTGGCAGGAGCTTGAAGCACAGAACGTTTCATTCGCCTTCATCAAGGCTACCGAGGGAAGCGGTCACACCGATGAATCCGTCCGCAGAAACCTCGACAGAGCCGCTGATACAGGCATAAAGGTCTCGGCTTACCACTTTTTCAGCTTCGACAGTGCAGGCGAAACTCAGGCTCAGAACTTCATCTCATCGGTAAGAAGCGACGAGATAGATATGCCACCTGTCATTGACATCGAATACTATGCAGATAAACGCACCAACAAGCCTTCAAGGGAAGAAACAGAAAATATACTCCGCCCTCTTATTTCTCAGCTTGAGGAATATTACGGCGTAAAACCCATAATCTATACTACCCTCCCCGTCTATTACAGATACGTAAAAGGCAGTTTTTCTGGCTGTCCGCTCTGGATAAGAAGCGTCAACTGCGAGCCCGACCTCATCGACTGGAAATTCTGGCAGTACAGCGACAAGGGTACTCTCACAGGCTATGACGGCGACGAGGAACACATCGACCTGAACGTTTACAACGGCTCTGAGGAAGACTTTGAAAAGGAATTCGTCAGACCCGATAATAAATCATAATATCCATTATCATGGAACGCCGCACGGTGTTCCGCATAGAAAGGCACTATCGTGAAACCATTTTTACTCAATGCACCTATCAAGGATTACATCTGGGGCGGTACTAAGCTGAGGGATATCTTCGGCAAGGAAAGCGACCTTCAGCGTCTTGCCGAGAGCTGGGAGCTGAGCTGTCACCCTGACGGTGAATGTATCGTCAAGGGCGGAGAATTCGACGGCACTAAGCTTTCCGAGCTTGTTCGCAAGTACCCTGAGATACTGGGCAGGAACTGTCAGAAATTCGGCGGCTTCCCTGTTCTTGTAAAGCTTATCGACGCTAAAAACGACCTGTCTGTACAGGTACACCCGAATGATGAATACGCTCATAAATACGAAAATGACAACGGCAAGACCGAAATGTGGTACGTCATTGACGCTGAACCCGATGCAGAACTGGTCTACGGCTTCAAAGAGAAGATAACAAAGGACGAGTTCCGCAAGGCTATCGAGGATAACACCCTCATGGACAAGGTCAACCGCGTTCCAGTCAAAAAGGGCGATGTTTTCTTCATCGAGCCGGGTACTCTCCATGCTATCGGCAAGGGCATACTCATTGCCGAGATACAGCAAAGCTCGAATGTCACCTACCGCGTTTACGACTACGGCAGACTGGGCGCTGACGGCAAACCGCGTCAGCTCCACATAGAAAAGGCTCTCGAAGTCACAAACACAGAGCCTCTTGACCCACACAGACCTTTATACGGCATGGAGCTTGACGGCGTTGTGGTACAGCTTCTTGCTGACTGCGACTACTTCATAGTAAACCGCGAGAGGATAATCAAGGAGGCAGGTCTTTTCGCTGACGAAAGCTCTTTCGCGCACGTTCTCGTCATCGGCGGAAGCGGCGAGCTCACCACAGATGACAGCTGTATAAAGCTCAGCGCAGGCACAAGCGTTTTTGTCCCTGCAGGTACAGGAAATTACGTTATAAAAGGAAATTGTGATGTCATTATCACAACAATTCCATAAGGAGGATATAAAATGAAATATTATGTAGGAATAGACCTGGGCGGTACTAATATCGTTGCAGGCGTAGTTGATGAGAATTACAATATCGTCGCAAAGGCAAGCACAAAGACAAATTGTCCGCGTCCCGAAAAGGAAATAGCTGACGATATGGCAAGAATGGCTGTTGAAGCTGTAAAGAACGCAAAGCTCACTATGGATCAGATCGAGTGGATCGGCGTTGGTACTCCCGGTATCGCTAACAGCTCAACAGGTATCATCGAGTATTCAAACAATCTCGGTTTCAAAGATACTCCTATGGTAAAGTACATACAGGAGACTATCGACAAGCCTGTATTCATTGAAAATGACGCAAATGCTGCTGCATACGGTGAGTTCGTTGCAGGTGCTGCAAAGGGCGCTAAGAACGCTGTATGCATAACTCTCGGAACAGGCGTTGGCGGCGGTATCATCATTGACGGCAAGATCTATGCAGGTTCTAACTTTGCAGGTGCTGAGATCGGTCACACAGTTATCGAGGTAGACGGTGCACAGTGCTCATGCGGCAGAAAGGGCTGTTTTGAGGCTTATTCTTCAGCTACAGGACTTATCCGCATGACTAAGGAAGCTATTGCCGAGCACCCTGACTGCATCATGGCTCAGTCCGAAAAGGAAAAGGGCAAGGTTACAGCACGTACATCATTCGACTGCATGAGAGCAGGAGACAAATATGCTAAGGCTGTTGTTGACAAGTACATCAAGTACCTTGCAGCAGGTATCACAAACACTATCAATATCTTCCAGCCAGATGTTCTCTGCATCGGCGGCGGTGTATGCAACGAGGGCGATCCTCTCCTCCTGCCTATGAAGGAGCTTGTTGCTAAGGAAGTTTACACACGCAACTCACCTAAGAATACAGAGATAGTTATTGCCAAGCTTGGCAACGACGCAGGTATCATCGGTGCAGCCTTCCTCGGAAGAGCTAATCAGTAAGTGGCAAGTAAATAGTTTTCAGAGCTTATGGGACGCACATTAGGCTGCTACCCTTAGCGGAAAATATGGTTACCGAGCCTGAAATTACAGTCTCGTAAATATAACCTGCGATCCGCCAGAGGGGGCTCCCCTTGTGCGTCCCTTTCTTGTTGACACATCAGCAGGCTTATGCTATAATTGCAATAAATAAACCCGAAAGCATTCGGATAATGAAGCTTTCGGGTTTTTGTCAATTTGTGTATTGCTTGCACGGGCGAGCTGAACTCGCCCTACATTATTTGTCGTTTTTTTGCGGACGACCAATGGTCGTCCCTACATAGCTAATGGCTAACGGCTCATTTAGCCATATTGCGGTACTGATTTGGCGTTACGCCTACAGTTGCAAGGAACTGGCGCAGGAAGTATTTGCTGTCCACATAGCCGCACTGCTCAGCTATCTCAGCCATGCTAAGCGGCGTTACCGTCAGGCAGTATGTAGCCTTTGCCATACGCGCATTTATGCAGTCCTTATGTATGCTCACTCCGAAGCACTTCTTATAAACTTCTCGGAGATGTCCTGCGCTGTAGGGATAAAGCTTGCGGAGCTTTTCCGACTCAAAGCTGTCCTGCGGATTACTGTAGATATAGCTCCTTATATTGAGCATATCCTCATAATGCGGACGCATACGCATCTCCATCTTTTCACGCTGACGCTCTGAAAGTATATCCGTACACATTGCCGTAAGCTTTGTATACGACTTTTCAGTGCACTTGACAGCAGAGCACACAAAGGAATCAAGTCCGTACTGGTCTATGTATATGTTGTGCTGGAGCATTATTGAACTGAGCCTGTTTTCAAGCAGTTCAGTATCGGTTTCGCCCTGTATTATGCAGGCAAAGGTATTGTCATTGACCCTGCCGCAGATGTCATTGCTTCCGCAGAACTGATTTACAGCCTCTGCCGCGTCCATAACAGCAGGTATCTTGCCGTTAAGCTCGTAAAAACCTGCATTGGAAATACCTATCCTCATCATGACCAGTGCGTACTCCTGATTGTCGATATCAAGAGTGTGATAAGCCTTTCTCATGCCTGTTTCGTTGTACATACCCGTGAGAGTATCACGCATATCCGACAAGTTCTGGCACTGTGTAAGATACTGGATATCATTCTTCATTCGCAGGAATTCAAGTCCGTTTGATACGGATTTGAGCCAGTTTCGGTAGATATCGTCATAAGTATCCGGGTCATGGTATTTTAGCACAAGATGTCCGAAAAGCCTGTCATTGAAGAACAGCGGATTGAAATAATACACCGCAGGCTCATAATTCCTTGAGAGAAGTCCTGCGAAATTATACTTGTGCATATCAAACGGAGTCCTGTCCTCCCATTTTACCATGCTCTGACAGGAAAGAATATCGCTCAGCTCTGCATCTGTGTCATACCAGTTTTTGTAAAGGCACAGGTAAAAGCTCTGTATACCGCGCACCTGCCAGTGGAACTCACTGCAAATATCCGTGAATTCGCCAAGTGTACGACATTCAGTAAGTTTCTGGTCAAGAGGATTGAACAAGTTCCAGTTGTCGTATTCCCTCTTGATACGGGCATTTTTCAGCTCTTCCTTATACTGTTTGCGGTCAACGCCGCAGGTACAGCTCGTACCGCATATCATCTCGCCGCGCGGCGGAGAAAAGAGAAATTCGCGCTTTTTGAGGCGGCTGTACACAAGGTTAGCCGCGTCCTCTCCTATAGATTCACGGTTTCTCTTATATGTGGTGAGCAGAGGCGAATGCATAAAGCGGTCTCCTACAAATTCATAACCCACAACAGTAACATCATCGGGAACTTTTATGCCGATCTCGTCAAACTTGTCGATAAGTCCGTATGCCATATAGTCGTTGGCGCAGACTATCGCCTGAGGAAGGGGAAGCTCTCCGCTGTGATAGCGCTCAGCAAGCTCTTCACCCGAATTCATCCAGAAGTTTCCAAAGTGCACGCGCTTTTCATCATACTCGATGCCGTGCTTTTCTAGAGACTTCCTGTAGCCGCTCACTCTGAGATTTGAGGCTTCGATAAAGTCATAGCCTGTAATAATGTCTATCTCGGTGAAGCCGTGCTTTTCCACAAGATGATCGGTAAGATCCTCGATATCGTTTTCGTCGCTGGTATTTATAAACGTACAGTGAGGAAGATCAAGCTCTGCCAGATACGTTCCCACAACGACGATGGGTATTGCTTTTTGTGAGAGATGATCCGCGATGACCTTTCGCAGATCTTCGTTTACGAACGATTCGGATATGATGATAAGTCCGTCCAGCTCATCAGAGAGGATAAGATCATATATCCTGTTTTCACAGAAAAGCTCTTTTTCCTTTACGTTAGGATTATAATTGTTGGAGAAAATGATCGTGTCGATTCCGACGCACTGGTCGAACCTTGCAATTCCCTTTATGATCTGACGCTGTTCAATACTGTTCGCCTCAGCCGCAACAACGCCAAAGATCATTCTCTTTTTCTTGATCAAATTTCCCACCCCTATGTTAGATGTTACCTTCATTATACATTATTTATTCAGAATTGTCAATGAACTTTTCTGCGTTTTTTCCACCATAAGCGCATTTTTGTGGGTTGAATATTTATATATCGTTATACCTTACAATAATAACGCTGACCGTTTGTGCAAATTGCTGATTTATTGTGCTTTTTGCAGCAATCAGGCTTTAATATGACACATAGTTTATGAATTCGAATTCAAAGGAGGGATCAGCATGAATGACTACTCCGCAGATGTCAGACTCGCGCGCGAGGGCAGTACAGAAGCCTTTTCAAGACTATACGAAACAGTCTATGAAGGCCTTTATCATATTGCCCTATACAGCCTGCGAAATCCCCATGACGCTGCTGATACAGTTAGCGATACCGTACTGGACGCATTCTGCTCAATAAAAAAACTACGCAGCCCCGAAAAATTCAGAAGCTGGATAATGTCTATCCTTGCAGCTAAGATAAAACGCAAACAGCGCTCTTACTTTGAGCCGACTGATGAACTCAATGAAAATACCGATCTCACCGAAAGCTTCAGCTATGAATCCGTAGAGCTTCGTGAAGCTGTGAATAAACTGGATACAGAGTCCCGTCTGCTGCTGTCAATGTCAGTATTGGGCGGATATTCGAGCGATGAGATATCCGAGGTCTGCGGCATAAAGGCAGGTACAGTCCGTTCAAAGCTAACAAGGATAAAACAAAAGCTAAGACTTGAACTTACTCCTGAATTATGATCTGAAAGGAGAATAACCATGAATAATGATGAAAAGCTCAGAAATGAAATGACATCAGAACCCGTTCCCGAGTCTCTCAAGCCTGAAAATATAAAGAAAATGCTTGATGAGAAAGCTCCCAAGAAAAAGAGAAACGGCATAAAAATAGCAAGCCGTGTTACAGCAGCGGCGGCTGCCTGCGCTGTTATCGGCGGTACAGCCGTATATTCACTGAACAATGGAAAGATAAATAGAAATAAAGATGCAAGCCCCATCACCGAAAAGCCTGCAAACACCTCAGATGAAAAAACTGTATCAACCACAGAAGCTGTCACAAAACAGGCAAGCTATATGAGCAGCGCTTCCGACTATGAACAGGTATACACCATGTTCAGAAAAGCTTACAAAAAGGCTGAAAAGGAGCAGAGAAAAAACGATACTCGTTACACTTTGGGAATGGTTGAAGAAGCAGACATTGCAGATGAGGCTGAATTCAATGACGCGGAATTCTCTACTACCCCCGCAGGAGAATACAGTGATGCCATTGGCGGCAGCGGAATTAAAGAACCACCTGTCCCCGTAATAAGCTCTTCTGACGGCGATACACAGGAACAAAAAGAAGCCGACGAGCCGAATACCGAGGAAACACAGGAAAATGAGGAGACTCCCGAACATTCCGAGACCTATTATCAGGAACAGGACGTTCTCGAAGCCGATATCGTCAAAACAGACGGCAAGCATATCTACTCTGTATACACTGCTTTCACGAAAGACGGCACATTTTCAAACGTACTCCGCGTTGCAAACGTAAAGGACGGCAAATTCACAGGCAGTTTCTCCTTTGACTTCACAGGCATATGCGGTGAGGACACAGATATACTCAGCGTCGAGGATATGTATATCTACAACGATATGATAGCCGTTATCGGCTGCGAAAGAAAGCCTTCGTATATACAGGCATCAACATTTGTTGCCTTCTTCACAACAGGTGATGAACCGCAGCTCATAGATGTATATCAGCAGGACGGTTATTACCATGACGTAAGAATATCCCCTGACGGATATATGCTTCTCTTATCCGATTACACTTCAAGTCAGTTCAGCGAGATCGAGGACTGCAATGATGTCACAAAATACGTTCCATGCTACGGCTTCAATGACAGCTCAGCAAATGTAGCTCCCGAAGATATCCTGCTCCCCGACGGCGACTTTGACAGCCAGTTCAGCCTGAATTACAGCGTTATCGGAAGCATTGACCTCAACGAGTCAGGTGTTCCGACATCATACGACATCAAGACTCTTGCAGGCTATTCGGGCAGCATATACTGCTCAGCCGACAACCTCTATACAGCTTCTCCGAATTATGAAATGGCGGAAAACAATACCGATATCACACGTATCTCAATAAATGGCGGCGATATCGTTCCTATGGCAGGCGGAACTATCAAAGGCTATGTAAAAGACCAGTTCTCTATGAGCGAATACGGCGGCTATTTCCGCGTTGCGGCTACCTATTCCGAAGTGAAATCAACATTCCACCCATTTGAAAACGATGGCGGCTTTATAGGAGATATCTGGGGTATCATACAGGGCGATGACAACGGCTATTACTCCTATGAAACTGTAAAGACCGACTCTCGTGTATACGTCCTTGATATGGACATGAATATGGTGGGCAGCGTTGACGGACTGGGTATTAACGAACAGATAAAATCCGCAAGTTTCAGCGGAGATATGGCTTATATCGTTACATTCCGTCAGACCGACCCTCTCTACGCTGTTGACCTCAGCGAACCTTCCGAGCCTGTTGTTCTTGACGAATTCAAGATAAACGGCTTCAGCACATATATGCAGAGCTGGGGCGACGGACTTCTTCTCGGCTTCGGTCAGGACGCTGACAATAACGGCAGGCTAACAGGCATAAGAATGACAATGTTTGATAATTCCGACCCTGATAATCTTAAAGCCGCTGACGAATACACATGGAACAACATATATGCAAGCGATTTCGCTGAGTATGAGAAAATAATAGGCGAGACCGATACATGGTATTCATCAGCAGCAACATGGGACAGAAAGGCTCTCCTCATCGCTCCCGAAAAGAACCTGATAGGTGTACCTGTTACAAAGGAGACATATACCTACGGCGAGGATTACTCAGGCACTTCCACATTCACCACACAGTATCATTTCTTTAGCTTTGAGGACGGCAAGTTTGTTCCTAAGGGCGAGATCACCGAAACAACTGAAAATGCTGATTACGACTATGGACGCAACACGCCTTTCATCAGATCATTGTACATCGGCGATAACGTTTACGTACTATCAGCCAATAAATTCGTATCAGCCGATATCGACAACATCGAAATTACAGACGAACTCAATTTCTGATACACGAAAAAACTCCCGTGAACAACACGGGAGTTTCGTTTTATCTCATCATTCTTGACATAGAGAAAAAGTTGAACATAACAAAGATGAACACAAAAATAAACGTTGTGAAAATTCCTGCAATAAAACAAGCCAAAGCACTTTTGGGTCTTCTCATGGCGATATTGATTATGAACATCATAATTCCCACAGGCATGAAAAGCGATATCAGTATCATCCAGATACGCGGTTTATCTTCGGGATTATTCCTTAAAGGCTCAACCATTCTCCTGAGATCATCTATATTTGAATAGTTATTTCTCTGCTCGTTTGAATAGTTTCTTTTATGCTCCAGATAAGAATCACAGTACGGACATTT
>SFFP01000038.1 GCA_004556875.1 Ruminococcus flavefaciens | reverse complement strand
TTATGCTAAAGAAACTTCTTATGCTGATATGTTCTCGTCTCTTTATGATGACGTTGTAACAAACGGTGTTAAGAACGGTTACCTTAGCTCACAGACAAATGGTTCAGGATTCGGTATTCCTTACCATGCTGTAGAAACATTCATCGTTGAGGCTCCTGACTACGGTCACGAGACAACATCTGAGGCTATGTCATACATCGTATGGATGGCAGCTATGCACGATGTTCTCGCAACAAAGGGCGTTATCAGCGGTTCTAAGGGCGATCTTGCTAAGGCTTGGAACACAATGGAAGCTATGATCCCTGGCTGGTCAAAGGCTGCTAACAGATCTGATATCGATTATAAGTCATTCTGGACACAGACAAAGGTTGAGGCTGACTCTGCAGAAGAGTGCGATCAGCCAAGTGACTACCCTGCAAAGCAGGAAGGCGGTAAGGCTGCTAACCCACTTTATGAGACATTCAAGGCTGCATACAGCAGTGATGAAGGTTACTACCTCATGAACTGGCTCGCTGACGTTGATGACTGGTATGGATTCAGCAAGGGCACAAAGGGCGAGGGCAAGTTCACATTCATCAATACATTCCAGAGAGGTGAGCAGGAGTCTTGTTTCGAGACTGTTCCGGCTCCTTGTCTTGAAGAGCTCCTCTGGGGTATGGAGAGCACTGATAAGGATAACGGTAACGGTATCAAGGCTATCTTCAATGGTAAGAACAAGGTTCCTTCACAGTACTCATTCACAAACGCTCCTGACGCTGAGGATCGTTGTATCCACGCTGTATACTTTGCAAACCAGAATGGTGCAGGTGATTCTTCTGTATCTGCTCTCGCAGGTAAGATGGGTGACCAGTGCCGTAACGATATGTTTGATAAGTATTACAAGAAGATCGATGAGAACACAAAGCTTTCAGATTCAGCTGCAAGCGGCAACGGCGGTCAGCACTACCTCATGGGTTGGTATACTGCATGGGGCGGAGCTCTTTCAGCAAGCTACGGCGACTACGGCTGGGCTTGGCAGATCGGCTGCTCACATTCACATCAGTTCTATCAGAATCCTCTTGCTGCATACGCTCTCCTTTATGATAAGGACATCAACGGCGGTATGAAGGCTAAGGGCGCTGACGAGGACTATACAGAGTCTCTCAAGAGACAGATCGAAATGTATCAGTGGCTCCAGTCTAAGGATGGTCCTTTCGCTGGTGGTTGTACAAACAGCTGGAGAGGACGTTATGAGTCTTATCCTTCAGGCCACGCTACATTCTATAAGATGGCTTACGTTCCACATCCTGTATACGCTGACCCAGGTTCAAACCACTGGATCGGTAACCAGGTATGGTCAACACAGCGTCTTGCTGAGCTCTACTACTATGTAGTAACTAACGGTGATAAGTCAGGCCAGACATACGGCGGACTCAAGCTTGACGAAGCTCTTGACAAGCTCCTTACAAGATGGGTTGATTGGTTCGAGAAGAATACTCAGTTCGATTATGAGGACGAGTCAGGCGTTACACATACATATGCTATCCCATCAACTCTTGACTGGGGTTCAAGCGATACAGACTACACTTGCACACCTGATACTTGGACAGGTACATATGATGAGAACGGTAACCAGAAGCTTACTTGTAAGATCAGCGGTTACGGTCAGGGAGACGTAGGATGCGTATCCTCACTCTGTAACACACTTATGTACTATGCTAAGGCTAAGGGTGTAGATCCAAGCTTTGCAAATAAGGAAGGTACATCTGTAGAAGAGAAGGCTCTCTATCTTGCTAACAGACTCCTCTCAGCTCAGTACTATGAGGGTCGTGACGAGATCGGTCTTACATTCACAGACTGCAACCCAAGCCTTAAGAGAGTATTCGAGGAAGAAGTTTATATTCCTGATTATTATAAGGGCACAATGCCTGATGGTTCTGTTCTTGAGCCGGGCGCTACATTCTCATCCATCCGTAAGAGCTACGAGAAGGATCCTATGTGGCAGGAAGCTCAGAAGTACTGGAAGGGCCAGGGCACAGATAACAACGGCGACGGTAAGGTTGATATCTCTGACTACCAGTTCCAGTATCACAGATTCTGGCACGCTGGTGATGCTGTTGTTGCTTACGGTACAATGGCACTTCTCTACCCAGAGGTTGAACCAATTATCCCAGGCACAACAACTCAGCCAACAACAACTACAACCACAACTACAACAACTACAACAGTTACATCTGTTGTTACATCTGTTGATACTCCTTCCGCTAAGGTTTGGGGTGACGCTAACTGCGACAACGATGTAGATATGTCTGATATCGTTCTTATCATGCAGAGCCTTGCTAACCCAGACAAGTACGGTCTTGGCGGTTCTGACAAGAATGCTATCACAGCACAGGGTCAGGCTAACGGTGACGTTGATACTTCAAGCAAGGGAATTACTGCTAACGATGCTAAGCGCATCCAGGACTTCCTCCTCAAGAAGATCTCTTCACTTGATCCTACTAAGTAATTAGTAAATATTTGCTCATACGAATTAAAGCTGCACGGTTTATCCGTGCAGCTTTTTAATTTCTTCTGAATATAAAAAAGCTCCCGAAATGGGAGCTTTTTGAATTTATGCAATTGTGGTCGGAAGTGATGTTACCTTGTGAAGGAGAAGAAGCTGTATTGCGAGAGCATCGTTTGTTGTAACGCCCTTTGCTGTTTCGCAGTCGGCATTTGCCCAGCCTTCAGGGGTAATGTGGTTTGCATCGGTTCCGTTAAGACCGTATTTGTCAGGGTTTGCGAGACTCTGCATTATGAGTACAACGTCTGACATATCAACAAAACCGTCGTTGTTTGCATCGCCGCGCATTTTTGGCTCAACATTGATATCCGATGTGGTTACTGTAGTTGTTGTCTCAGATGTTGTAGAAGTTGTCTCTGTCGATGTAGTCGTTGCAGACGATGTAGTTGTTTCGGAAGAAGTTGAAGTTGTTGAGGTAGTTGTCTCTGATGTGGTTGTGGTTGAAGTAGTGCTTGTGGAAGTAGCAGTAGTAGTTGTAGTAGTAGTAGTTGTTGTTGTTGTTGTTGTAGAAGTTGTAGTGGTTGTCGACTGCTGCTGATTACCGATAGTAGGAGCTGCTACAGCTGCAAAGGCTTTAAGTGTAGTAACTCCGTCAGTTCTTGCAAAAAGATGTGCAATTCCCGAAGGATCGCCGTTCCACGACTTCTTTATCTGGTCTGCTGAGAAGTAGGCGATACCTTTAGCTTCATCAACATCGTAAGGCTTTATCTCTGTCCAGCCCTGCCACTCTGAGTTAGTGAGAGCAAGGATAGGCTCTGTGCCTGTGAACTGAAGTGCAAGCTCGCCGTTCTTGAAATCGTCCCATGAACCGTTGAGGTTTGTGCAGTTTCCGTCAGGAGATTTAGCGGCATCGATAGTGATATCACTGCTGAGAAGCTGTTTACCGCTTGAAATATCGGCGTGATTGTACTTGATGCCTTCCTTTTTGCCGCCCCATGCAATAGTATCGTCAGCAAGCACCTGCATCATTTTGTTGACAACAGGCTCAGATGCTGAATACCATGTGAGAGAGTTTCTGTTAAGGTAGCCGTGGCACTCTCCCGGAGAGTTGCTGGAGCTTATGACGTTGTTGTCCCAGAGTACGCAGGGGATACCGATCTCTTTGGCTTTGGTGAGATAAGCTCCTGCCCACTCGACTCTTGCGTCGGTATTGTTGAAGTTTGAAGCACCCATTTCGCCGATAACAACGGGGATATCCTTTGCGATGAATGTCTTTCTGAAGCCTTCGAGTGTCTGCTCAAGGTTGTTTCTGTAGCTTTCCGTAAATACGCTGTGATCCTGCACCTCGGCGTTCATGGTGAAGTCGTAAGGTGTGTAAGCGTGGATGGAAACAGCTACAAGATCATCCTGCGGTACAACTATCCTTGTGTAGATGGTTGAGTCGCTTGAAGCGCAGTATCCGGGGATCATAAGAAGTCTGTTCTTATTGTTCTCGGAAGAGGAGCTTCTTATAAGCTTTACGAAATCAGCGTTGAGGTTATTGATGGTATCAACTTCGCTCTGCTGCGGACCCCACCACTCGTGAGTCGTATCCTTAGCACGAGGCTCGTTCATTGACTCAAAGATGAGGTGCTGATCGTAATCCTTGAAAGCTTCTGCGATCTGTGACCAGATCTTGGTGAATTTCGGTTTCATTTCGTTGTATGCCGAACCGAGATCGGAGCGGTCTACCCAGTTCTCGTGGTGGAGATTGAGTATGACATACATATCGTTGCTGATAGCGTAATCAACAACTTCCTTGACTCTTGCCATCCACTGAGAGTCGATATTGTTATCGCCGTCAAGATGGCTGAACCATGTTGTGGGGACACGAAGCGTGTTGAAGCCTTTAGCCTTAACAGCGTCGATCATAGCTTTTGTGGTTGTCGGGTTGCCCCAGCAGGTCTCAGTGCCTACTCCCGAACCGCTTCCGTATGCGTCAAGCGTATTACCGAGATTCCAGCCGATCTTCATGTTTTCTGTGATCTCGAAAGCTGTCATTGTACCTGCTGCGTCAACAGTAAAATCAGGCAGAGGAGCTATCCTCAGCGATGATATCATGCAGACAGCGGCTGCTGACACACTTATAATGCGCTTGAAGCACTTTGATTTTTCAGACATTGGTATTCCTCCTATTAACGTTGTAGCGGAGACGTAAGCCTCCCGTTTTTAATATCCCGTGTGAGACACAATGCCGAATGCACTGTTCTCTACTTAAATGATACAATAATAAAGTCGGAAAGTCAATATTTGTAATGAACTTTGGGACAAAGTGTCAGTTTTTTCGGATATTTAGACAATCAGACTAAGCTTTGATTGTGTATTTTTACGGATTTGCAGCTTAATTAATTGAGAGTTAATTTACTGCAAGTTTATACGGATAGTAGCACTAAATCAAGATATAGCGCCGCATTGCGAGCAAGATGACTGATTGTACAAAAAATACTTAAATTATCGTTGATTTAAGCTGTGCGGACGGCTTTTTACTGCTGCTCAAATGTGGTAGGACCAGTGCATGTTTTTCCCAATATTTTCCGAAAAAAGCTTGCATTTTGAACTGAATAATGATATAATAATATAATAGCATATTTATGCGAAAAAATATACGTAAGAAAGCAGGCGATAGGGTGCTTAGAAGTATGACGGGCTATGGAAGAGCCCAGCAGATACTTAATGGACGCGATATCCTTGTCGAGATCCGCTCCGTTAACCATAGATATTATGAATATTCATCACGAGTTCCCAGAACCTACAGCTATATCGACGAAAAGCTGAAGGCTCTGCTCAAAAACAGCATATCACGCGGCAAGGTGGAAGTATCTGTTACTATCAACAGTATCGAAGGAAAAGATGCCGAGATCGCTATAAATAAGGGCGCGGCTGAGGGCTATGTAAATGCTCTCAGAAGCATTGCTGACGAGCTTGGAGTTGAGGACGACATCACTCTTTCAAAGCTTATAAAGCTCCCCGACATTTTCAATATACAGAAGACACCCGATGACGAGGAACAGGTCTGGGAGGACGTTTCAAAGGTCGCTTCCGAGGCTATAAGCCGCTTTGTGGAAATGCGCCAGACCGAGGGCGAACGTCTAAAGGCTGACATCACAGAAAAGGCTGAGGGAATACTTGCAATGGTCTCAAAGGTCGAGGAGCTTTCGCCTAAGACCGTTGAGAATTACAGAAACAGACTTTACAAGAAGCTCAGCGAAGTCCTTGAGGGCAAGGACATAGACGACCAGAGAGTTCTTACAGAAGCTGCTGTTTTCGCTGAAAAGATAGCGGTAGATGAAGAGACAGTAAGACTCAGGAGCCATATCTCACAGCTTGAGAATATGGTTGCAGGCGATGATGCAGTGGGCAGAAAGCTCGACTTTATCGTTCAGGAAATGAACCGTGAGGTAAATACCATCGGTTCAAAGGCTCAGGATCTCAACATCACAAAAGTGGTAGTTGATATGAAGGCTGAGATAGAAAAGATACGCGAACAGATCCAGAATGTAGAGTAATTGCTATGAAGCTTATAAATATAGGTTATGGAAATATGGTGTCGGCTGACAGGATAGTGACTATAGTCAGTCCTGAGTCTGCACCGATAAAACGCCTCGTTCAGGAGGCACGCGACGACGGCAGAGCTGTTGACGCTACCTATGGAAGAAAAACAAGAGCGGTAATGATAATGGACAGCGGTCATATTATCCTGTCTTCACTTATTACCGAAACTCTTGCCGCAAGAATTAACGGTTCGGGAGGATCTGATGACGATGAATAAGGGCAGACTTATTGTCTTTTCCGCTCCGTCGGGATGCGGAAAGGGAACTATGCTGGAGGAGATACTCAAAGATCAGCGCTTTGCTGTATCTGTTTCAGCAACTACAAGAGCTCCTCGTGAGGGCGAAAAGGACGGTGTCAACTATCACTTCCTTACCCGTGAGGACTTTCAGCAGAGAATTGCAGACGGTAAGTTCATTGAATACGCTGAGTATTGCCAGAATTTCTATGGAACTCTTTCCAGCGAGGTTGACGGCAGACTCGAAAAGGGACTTAACGTTATACTTGAAATAGAGCCGCAGGGTGCAATGAAGATACGCGAAAAGCGTCCTGATGCACTGTTTATATTCATTGTTCCGCCGTCAGTGGGCGAGCTTCGCCGCAGACTGAAAAAACGCGGTACAGAGACCGATGAGGTCATAGAAGAGCGTATTTCAAAAGCCGCATGGGAGATATCTCAGGCTGAAAAATACGATTACATCATTGTCAACGACGCCCTTGAGGACGCTGTAAGCGATTTCTTCGCCGTAATACGCGGAGAACAGCTTAAAAAAGAGTTTTCGGGCGATATTATAGAAGAGGTGCTTAAAAATGCTTAGACCTGCAGTAAACCAGATCATCACAAAGAATGAGAGCTGTTATTCACTCGTTATTGCTGTTGCAAAGCGTGCAAGACAGATCACAGAGGAACTCTACGAGAACAATGAGACTATCGAGGAAAAGCCTGTAAAAACTGCCGTTGAGGAGCTTGCAAGCGGCAAGTGCAAGATCGTAAGCACAGTTCCTCAGAACAACGAATAATGCCCCTTATTGCGGAGACAGCAGTCAGCGGAACGGCGTATTCTTTTGATATGCTGTTCAGCTATGCAGTTCCCGAAAAGTCGGAGGCGGATATCGCCTGCGGCTGCAGGGTGCTTGTTCCTTTCGGCAAAGGCAACAAACGCAGGATAGGTGTGGTCATGAAGCTCTCCGAGGGCGACGGCAGGGGGCTGAAAAAGATAGTTTCCCTTGTTGACGAAGAGCCTGTAATTTCCGAGGAGCTTCTCAGACTTGCCTTTTACGTGAGAGAGCATACTTTCTGTACGTATTTCGATGCGGTGAAGGCTATGCTTCCGCCTGCAATGAGCTTGAGCGCTAAAGAGACGTTCAGGCTTGTTAAGAATTTCACGGACATATCTTCTCTCAGCTCTGAGGCTGTGTCGCTTCTGGATGAGCTTTCGGGCACTTCGGGAAGCAAAGAGCTTAATGAGCTTATAGAGAAGCATATAATAGACAAGGGCAGACACATTCCCGATGAGCTTTGCGACGCTGGTGCACTGGAGTCTGATAACGTTTTCAGACAGGCAGTAGGCGACGCAGCTGTGAGAATGGTTCGTCTTACCGACAAGTATATGAGCGCTCCCGAAGGCTTTGAGCTTACTCCGAAGCAGAAAAAAGTGGCGGATTTCCTTGCGGAATTCGGCTCTGCTGCGGTAAAAGAAGCGGCGTATATGTGCGGAGTCACCGATGCGGTGGTAAAGCGCCTTTGCGCAAACGGTGCAGCCGAGGAGTATGAGGCTGAGGTGCTGAGAAAGGTCGAGGACTATGCTGACGAAAAAAGAAGTCCGCAGGATATAGTCCTGTCAGACGAACAGCAGAAAGCTCACGACGCGGTGCTTGCACAGCTTTTTGAGAGAAAGCCTGCGGTATTCCTGCTTCACGGCGTTACGGGAAGCGGTAAGACCTCGGTCTTTGAAAAGCTTATAGACGACACTGTAAAAATGGGAAGACAGGCAATGCTGCTCATTCCCGAAATAGGTCTCACTCCGCAGATATTAAAGCGATTTCGCTCGCTTTTCGGTGAGAGAGTGGCTGTGATACACAGCGGTCTTTCATTGGGACAGAGACTTGACGAGTACAAGAGAATAAAACGGGGCGATGCGGATATCGTAATTGGTACGAGAAGTGCCGTGTTTGCTCCGCTCAGTAATATAGGACTCATCATTATCGATGAGGAGGGTGAGCGCTCCTATAAGTCGGACAGCTCCCCGAGATATACAACACATGATATTGCCAAACAGCGATGTGCTTACCATAACAGTGCACTTCTGCTTGCTTCGGCTACACCTTCCATAGAGAGCTATTACCTTGCCGAAAAGGGAGCGTACAGGCTTCTCGAAATGAAGGAGCGATATCAGAATTCTCCGCTTCCCGAGGTGAGTATCATTGATATGAACCTTGAAAGAGAAGCAGGCAACCGCACTGAATTCAGCCGCAGACTTGCTGAGGAGATAAGCCTTAACCTGAAAAACGGTGAGCAGTCAATACTGCTTCTCAACAGACGAGGCTATCACACCATTATAAGCTGCTGTGACTGTTATCAGCCGCTTTATTGCCCGAATTGCTCGATACCGCTGACATACCACAAGAAAAACAACAAGCTGATGTGCCATTACTGCGGCTATGTCAGCGACCCTGTTGAGGAATGTCCTTCCTGCGGCTCGAAGCACCTTAAAAATATGGGCTTCGGCACACAGAAGCTGGAGGAGGAGCTTTCCACATTCTTCCCCACAGCGCGTATCCTGCGTATGGACGCGGATACTACGTTTTCACGGTATTCCTATGAGAAGAGCTTCAAGGATTTCCGTGAGGGAAAATACGACATAATGATAGGAACTCAGATGATAGGCAAGGGCCTGGATTTCCCCGATGTTACGCTGGTGGGCGTACTCTCGGTGGATAAGGCTCTGTATGCAGGCGATTTCCGTAGCTACGAGCGAACCTTTTCTCTTATCACTCAGGTGGTGGGACGAGGCGGACGCGGTGAGCGTAAGGGAAGAGCTGTATTGCAGACCTTCATTCCTGAGCACTACATCATGAACCTTGCGGCTGCACAGGACTATAAAGGTTTCTATAATGAAGAGATAGCCATACGCCGCGCAATGATATTTCCGCCCCTTTGCGATATGTGCATTTTCTGCTTTGCAGGCAATGAGGAGATATCCGTAAAGCTTGGTGCAGAGGCTGTCATCAGGCTAATGAATGACAGACTGAAAGCGCTTCAGCCGAAAACACCTGTAAGAGTCCTCGGACCTGTAAGATGCTCTTACGGCAGGATAAACGGAAAATATCGCTACAGGATAATAATGAAATGCAAGAACAACGCCGAAATGAGGGGCTATATAAGCACAGTCCTTACAGAGGCGGCAAAGCTGAAAGAGATGAAAGGCATTGCCCTATATGCCGATATGAACGGCGATGTGGGCGTCTGAAATGAAAAGGATAGGATAAAATGGCACTTAGAAGGATTTTAACGGATAAGGATGAAGTTCTCCACAAGGTTTGCAAGCCTGTGGAAAAGTTTGACGAAAAGCTTGCACAGCTTCTCGATGATATGCATGAGACTCTTGACAAGGCTGAGGGCGTAGGTCTTGCTGCTCCGCAGATAGGCATTTGCCGCAGAATATTCATCATGCACCTCGACGAAAATGATATCGTTGAGGCTATCAACCCCGAAGTTACCAAAAAAGAGGGTAAACAGCGTGTGCAGGAGGGCTGCCTTTCCTGCCCGAATGTGTGGGGCTATGTAACAAGACCCATGAGCTGTCACCTCAAGGCTCAGGACAGGAACGGAAACTGGTTCGAGCGCGATTTTACTGAGCTTGGAGCACAGTGCACCTGCCATGAGAACGACCACCTTGATGGTCATATATTTACAGAAATTGTCGAAGAATTCTTTGTACCAGAGGAGCCTAAGAAATGAAAATAGTATTTATGGGAACACCTGATTTTGCTGTACCATGCCTGCGTACTCTTGCTGAAAGCGGACATGAAGTCGCAGCTGTGTTCACTCAGCCCGATAAGCCTAAGGGTAGAGGCTATAAGCTCATACCTACTCCTGTAAAGGCTGCGGCGCTTGAATACGATATCCCTGTATATCAGCCTCTTTCGCTGAGAAAGGGCGATGATGCCGAGGAAGCTATGAAAACTCTCAGAGAGATAGCTCCCGAGCTTATAGTAGTTACCGCTTACGGACAGATACTTCCTAAAGAAGTGCTTGAACTTCCGAAGTATGGCTGCGTGAATATACACGCGTCACTTCTTCCGAAGTACAGAGGCGCAGCTCCTATAAACTGGGTGATACTCAATGGCGAAAAGGAGACAGGTGTTACTTCCATGCAGATGAGCGAGGGTCTGGATACAGGCGATATGCTCATCAAGAAGAGCACTGAAATAGGCGAAAACGAGACATATGAGGAGCTTTATGCAAGGCTTTCCGATATGGGCGGCGCAGTGCTTGCAGAAACTATTAAAGCTATCGAAAACGGTGAGCTTCACCCCGAAGTTCAGGACGACAGTTTAAGCTGCTATTCTCCTATGATTCGCAAGGAGATGAGTGCTCTTGACTTTTCAAAGTCTGCTGCGGAGATACACAACACTATCCGCGGTGTTACAGGCTTTGCAATGCTTGAAGGCAAGCGCCTGAAGGTTTTCAGGTCGGAGCTTTCGGATAAGAAATACCCGAATGCTGAAAACGGTGCAGTCGTTGATACAAAGCGCTTTGCAGTAAAGTGCGGCGACGGCTGTGCGGTCATCTTTAATGAGGTTCAGCCTGAGGGCAAAAAACGAATGAAGACAGAGGACTTCCTCAGAGGAAAGAAACTCAGCGAGGGAGAGGTTCTCGGATAAGGAGGACATTATGTTTTTAACGAATTTATCAATGGCTGCAATGAGAGTGTACACTACCTATAGTACTCGTTCGAACGACGTTGGCTATGGAATATATCTCATTATTTTCCTTGCAATGATGATACTTCCGCTGATAGCACATTTCAACGTAACATCAACATTCAAGAAATACAGCGCTGTAAGAAATTCAAGAGGACTTACCGCCGATCAGGTCGCAAGAATGATACTCGATGCGAACGGTCTTTATAATGTCAGCATCGAGCATATCAGAGGAAATCTCAGCGATCACTATGATCCTAAGGCAAATGTTGTAAGACTTTCTGATGCTGTTTTCGGACAGACATCCGTAGCTGCTATAGGCGTTGCTGCTCACGAATGCGGTCATGCCTGTCAGCACGCTGAGGAGTATAAGCCTATTTTAATAAGAAGCAAGCTTGTACCTGTTACGAACTTCTGCTCATTCCTTGCGGTTATAGTTTTCCAGATAGTAACTCTTCCATGTGAGTTCAATGCAAGCTCAAGAGCACTCAAGACTCTTGAACAGGACAATATCCTTGAAACAGCTGAAATTCCGCAGGCAAGAAAGGTTCTGACAGCAGCTGCTCTCACATACGTTACAAGCCTTGTGGTATCAGTTCTTCAGCTTCTCAGACTTCTCTTATCAGTAAGGAGAAGATAATGACAGATCCGCGCTATCTTGCAGTAAAGCTGCTCGATAAGACCTTCGGCAGCGGCAGCTATTCAAATCTCCAGCTTGACAGCGGTCTGAAAAATTCATACCTTGACGACAGGGGAAAAAAGCTGTGCTCGGCAATATACTACGGAGTCATTGAGCGCAGGCTGACTCTCGATCACATCATCAGCGGACTCAGCTCACGCCCCATCGCAAAGCTTGACAGCATCGTGATGAATATTCTTCGCTGCGGCATATATCAGATAATGTATATGGACAGCGTGCCCGACAACGCGGCGGTAAATGAAAGCGTTGCGCTTGCAAAGAAGTTCCGTAAGACAAGTGCTTCGGGAATGGTCAATGCAGTGCTGAGAAATTTTATCCGAGGCGGCAAGGACTTAAAGCTGCCGAAGAAAGGCATTGATGCGGTTTCGGTAAAGTATTCTGCACCTGCCGAGCTTGTAAAGAGCCTGACAGACGACTATGGTGCAGAACAGGCAGAAAAATTTCTTGCAAATTCTCTTGAAAAGCCTGTTACATTTATGCGAATGAATGCGTTATTATGTAATGAGGAAGGATTTCTTGCGGCACTTGGCGGTATAAAGGCGAAAAAGCTCAGAGAAAACTGCTATATTGCAGAGGGCGGAGATGTTACGGCTTCTGAGGCTTTCAGAAAGGGATTTTTCCACGTTCAGGGACTTGCCTCGCAGCTTTGCTGTGAAGCTCTTTCTCCGACGGAGAATGACAGAGTCCTTGATATTTGCGCAGCTCCCGGCGGAAAGACATTCACTATGGCTGAGCTAATGGGCGGCAAGGGCGAGATATATGCCTTTGACCTGCACGAAAAGCGTGCGGAGCTTATCCGCAAAGGCGCTGAAAGGCTCAGACTTACAAATATAAAAGCGGCGGCAGGGGACGCATCGGTATTCAACCCCGAACTGCCAAAGTTTACAAAGATACTCTGCGATGTCCCGTGTTCGGGACTGGGAGTCATCGGCAGCAAGCCTGAGATAAAGTACAAGAAACTCTCTGACTTTGCGGGACTCCCGGATATACAATATAAAATAGTGTGCAACGCGCTGAATTATCTGGAGGAGGGCGGTACTCTCGTATACTCAACCTGTACAGTGCGGAAAGCCGAAAATGAGGAGGTCTGTGAAAGGCTTCTCTGCGAACATCCCGAACTGGAGGCGGTTCAGCTTCCTGATATGCTGGGAGATAAATTCGGCACTGTGGCTACACTTATGCCGCCGAAATTCGGCAGCGGCTTCTTTATTGCGAAATTCAGAAAAAAGTAAGGTGATAAATTGGAAAAAATCGATATTCTCAGTCTTGATCTTGACGAGCTTACCGAGGTGCTGACAAGCATCGGAGAGAAGAAATTTCGTGCAAAGCAGATATTCCAGTGGCTGCACGTAAAAAGAGTCTTCGATTTCGACAAAATGACTGATATATCTGTCCAATTACGCCGCAGCTTAAATGAAATTTTTTGTATAAATGGACTATTTGTGCAGAAAAGGCTTGAATCTGCCATAGATAATACGGTAAAATATCTGTATAGGCTTTCTGACGGCAATTTTGTCGAAACAGTTCTCATGGAGTACAGCTATGGCTACAGCATCTGTGTGTCAACTCAGGTCGGCTGTAAAATGGGCTGTAACTTCTGCGCCTCAACTATTGCAGGCTATGTCAGAAGCCTTACTGCCTCGGAGATTTTAATGCAGATCTACGAGGCTGAACATGATTCAGGCAAACGTGTTTCAGGGGTTGTGCTTATGGGAATAGGTGAGCCGCTGGACAATTTTGACAACGTTATGAAGTTCCTCAGACTGCTGTCACACAAGGACGGCAACGATATGAGCCTTCGTCACGTATCGCTCTCTACCTGCGGTATCGTGCCGCGGATATATGAGCTGGCAGACATGAAGCTTCAGCTTACCCTGTCGGTATCCCTTCACTGTGCGGATAACGAGGGACGCAGCGAGATAATGCCTGTCAACAGAAAATACGATCTTTCAAGCCTTATCGAGGCTTGCAGATATTATATCGATAAGACGGGACGGCGCGTCACATTTGAATATGCCGTTATCGACAACGTCAATTCCTCTGCCGCTGATGCCGACAAGCTGGTTAAGCTGCTGAGAGGAATGAACTGCCATGTAAACCTTATCCCCGTCAATAAGGTAAGGGAACGAAATTATCATACAGCCCGCTCAGGCGTTGCGGAATTCGCAAAACAGCTTGGCAGGCGGGGGATAAACGCTACCGTAAGAAGAACTCTCGGCAGCGATATCGAAGCAGCGTGCGGTCAGCTAAGGCGTGACGCTGCACAGCAAAACTCTAAGAATGGGGGTGCGGATACTTGAGATTTCGCTTTGGTACGGATATCGGTCTTAAGCGTGAGGAAAATCAGGACGCGGTAAGATGCGAATATTTCGGCCATAATGTTCTCGCCGTCGTATGTGACGGAATGGGAGGCGAACGCGCAGGAAAAGAAGCAAGTGCGCTCGCAATAGAAGAATTTTTTCAGCGTTTTTCTGCTGATTATAAGGAAAGCCTGAGCGATGAAGATATCCGTAAACTCCTTATCTCCTCGATCTCGGCAGCAAATTCCGTGATATACACACGGGCAAGGTTCGATTTCAAGAATTTCGGTATGGGAACGACCTGTGTAGCTGCCTTTGTCAACAAAAAAACAGCCTTTATTGCCAACGTCGGTGACAGCCGAGCCTATCTTATAACAGATACGGGGCTCGTAAGGATCACTACAGATCATAATGTAGCCGCCCTGCTCTTTGAACAGGGAAAGATCACCGAAGAGGAAATGGAGGTGCATCCTCAGAAGCATATGCTTGTACGAGCGGTCGGCGTAGAAAAAACAGTGCTTACCGATACGTTCATGCTTGATTATGAGGATAAGATAAGCCTGCTGCTGTGCTCGGACGGACTTTCGGGTTATTGCAGCGACGATGAAATATACAGCGTCATACTAAATTCAGACTTTGATGATGTTGCAGATGAACTTATTAAATTAGCTCTCAGCAAGGGCGGCCGCGATAATGTAACAGTTGCGGTAATTTCTGACTAAACGCAGGAGGAAAGGAAATGGATAAAAACATTGGCAAAAAGCTCGACGGAAGATATGAGATAACCGAGCTTATCGGCGTCGGAGGTATGGCTGAGGTCTACAAGGGCGTCGATGTTATCGACAACAAAACGGTTGCCATTAAAATACTGAAAAAGGAATTTGCAGAAAATGAGGAATTCCTTCGCAGATTCAGGAATGAGTCAAAAGCGATAGCAGTCCTCTCGCACCCTAACATCGTAAAGATATATGATGTAGGTTTTTCTGAAAAGATCCAGTATATCGTAATGGAGTATATCGACGGTATCACTCTCAAGGAGTATATCGAGGAGGAAAAGGTCCTCACATGGAAGGATACAGTCCATTTCGTTATACAGATACTACGTGCACTTCAGCACGCTCATGACAAGGGTATCGTTCACCGCGATATCAAGCCTCAGAACATTATGATGTTCACGGACGGTACTATCAAGGTCATGGACTTCGGTATTGCAAAGTTTGCCCGTGAAGAGGGCAAGACAGCTACAGATCAGGCTATCGGAAGCGTTCATTATATCAGTCCCGAGCAGGCAAGCGGCAATGTTACAGACGCTAAGAGCGATATCTATTCTGTAGGCGCTATGATGTATGAGATGCTCACGGGAAGAAAGCCTTTCGACAGCGATAACCCTGTTGCTATCGCAGTTATGCATATGCATGATATTCCTGAGCGTCCGAGACAGATAAATCCTGATATCCCTGACGGACTTGAAGAGATCGTGCTCAGAGCTATGGAAAAAGCTCCTGAGGACAGATATCAGACTACAGGCGAGATGATAAACGATATCGAAGCCTTTAAGGCTGATCCTCATATCAAATTCGGTTATTATGCCGAGGAGGAAGAAGAGGAAGAACAGCCGCTCTTAGATGCAAATTCAGGCAGCGATATCCAGTCTGAGAGCAGACAGGAAGTCGCTAACGCTTATGCTGCAAAGGCAGCCGCTTCAACAGCAGGTACAGCTGCATTTGCAGGTGCAGCAAGCGCACTGACATCATCAGGCGGCGGCGGAACATCAGTTTCACAGAGATATAATGACGCATATACGGATAATTATAACGGCGATAACTATGACGATGAGGACGAGGACGAAGAGGAGGAAGAGCGTTCTTCACTGGCTGTCCCTGTACTTACTGCTGTAGTAGTCGTAGTTATTATCGTTGCGGTATTCTTTGTAGTGCTTATGCTCAAAAACCTGCTGCAGAACAATTCAATGAACGGCAGCAATACAATGCCTGAGCTTTATGGTATGGATTACAATCAGGCGTTCCAGAAGTACGGCAACAGCATCAAGTTTGAGATCGAAGGCTCTGAGTACAACGAGGTCGATGAAAACTGCATCATCAAGCAGAGCATCGAAGCAGGCTCAGTATTCAGAAAGGGCGATGTCTGCAAGGTCGTTGTCAGCAAGGGTATGGAAACAGTCGATGTTCCTAATGTTGAGGGAATGAACGCCGACCTTGCGAAACTCCAGTTAAAGGAGCGAGGGCTTGAGTGTACGATAATGAAACGATCGGACGCTAAGGTCAATCCGAACTATGTAATCAAATCCGAGCCTGAGGGCGGAACGGAAGTTCATAAGGGTTCAACAGTTATCCTTTACGTAAGTATGGGTGCAAATGCTGAGCAGGTTGAGGTTGAGGACTTCGTAGGAATGCGTATCGACGACGCTGTTATGAAGGCAGGCTACAAGAACCTCACAGTTGAGACAGTTGTAGAGCCTTCTTACGAAAAGAAGGATATCGTATTCAAGCAGGATCCTGAAAAGGGTACAAAGATCGAGGGCGGTTCTAAGATCACTCTCTATGTCAGCGACGGTACTATCCCTGACGGTAAGGTAGAGATCGAAATACCTCTCCCATCAGACGCAGACGGACGTTTCAGTATCGACTTTATCCTTACAGACGAAAAGGGTAAGCAGAAGGCTGAGACAACAGGTCTTATCGTTTGCCCGGGTATGTCATCTGCATTTATGACTATCGAAGGCTCTGGTAAGGACGTTGAGGTAAGAGCTTCGCTGTGTAACATGACAACACAGGCAAGAGCACCTCTCGGAACTTACAGCTTCGACTTCTCAAAGAATTCTTATTCAACTATATCCGAGGATATCGCAGGCGCATTCAGTCAGGTAGGCGGATATAAGCAGCCTGAGACTGAGGCTCCGACGGAAGCTCCTCAGCCAACAGAGCAGCAACAGCAGCATCATCAGGATCCGGAGCCGACAACACAGGATAACAGCGGAAGAATTCCGGGACTCAACGGTGCATACGATGAAAACGGTAACTGGCGTGATTATAAAGACCATGAAAACGGCGAGTGGACTTACGATGAAACTACCGGTCAGACAAACTGGAAATGGTATTATTAAGCGATAATAGTATCAGCGGAATTATCATAAAATGCTTAGGGGGACTCTACAGTGTAGAGTCCCCTGACGGTATATATGAGTGCAAGGCGAGAGGAGTTTTCCGCAACAGGGGTATCAGTCCCTGTGTCGGCGACAGAGTGACCGTCGAGGACGGTGTTATCACTGAGATAGCTGACCGAAAAAACTGTATCATCAGACCTCCCCTTGCAAATCTTGACCAGCTTATATTTATAGTGTCAACCTGTGAGCCTGCGCCGAATTATCTCATACTCGACAAGTTTATTGCCATAGCAGAGTATAAGGGGATAACACCTGTGGTGGTCATAACAAAGACTGACTTAGGCGACAGCCGTCCCATACACGAGATATACGGCGGTATCGGAATAGATGTGGTTGAAGTGAAATACGATGATGAAGCTTCTGTGGAAGCCGTCAGAGCTATCCTTAACGGCAAGATAAGCGCCTTTACGGGAAATTCAGGAGCAGGCAAGTCAACGCTCCTCAATGCCGTTGACCCTACACTGAATATCGCAACAGGTGAGATAAGCCGTAAGCTTGGCAGAGGAAGACACACTACACGCCACGCAGAGCTTTATAAGCTCAGCGGCGGCGGTTACATAGCGGATACCCCGGGTTTTTCTACCTTTGAGACAAACAGGTATGATATTATCCGCAAGGAAGAGCTTGCAGGCTGTTTCCGCGAGTTTGACGGACTTACCGATAAATGCCGTTTCAGAGACTGTGCACATATCTGCGAAAAAGGCTGTGCGGTAGTCGAGGCAGTTGAGCGCGGTGAGATATCAGTCAGCAGACATGAAAGCTATAAGACAATGTATGAAGAAGCTAAACAGCTGAAGGAGTGGGAACTGAAATGAAAAAATGCGCTATATTCGCAGGCGGAGATGTACCTGAGAAAAGTAAAGACTGGATACTTGAAAGACTGAGGGATACAGACCTTGTTATATGTGCGGACTGCGGCTATAATCACGCAATGAAGCTTGGTATAGTGCCGAATATAATCGTCGGCGATTTTGATTCATACACAGGCGCACTCCCCACAGGTGTAGAGGTGCTGCAGAGTGTTCCCGACAAGGACGATACCGATACGCTTATGGCTGTAAAGCACGCTATAGAGCTTGGCTATAATGATATCGACCTTTACGGAGGTATCGGCGGCGACAGATTTGAGCATAGCTTTGCAAATATCCAGACTATGATATATGCCTATCAGCAGGGCTGTAATCTAAATATTTACGGCGACAGCGACCTTATGATACAGGGTGCTGATGACGGCGATGTAGTTTACAAAAACAGGAAAAACGGCGTTTATATGTCTGTATTTGCTCTTTCTGAGAGCGTTGGCATAGATTATCTCAGAGGTGTTAAATATCCCCTTGAGGATTACTGCATGGTGCAGTCTTTCCCTATCGGAGTAAGCAATGAGATAGTTGGCGAAACTGCAAAGCTCAGGATAAACAATGGTCTCGCACTTATAATCATTACCGACAAGTAACAAAAAGTCCTTTGATGAATATAATAGAGTATATCATCAAAGGAGGGATCACATATTGAAGATAGTTGTGATAAAAAGTCCGAAATTCATATCGGGATTTTTACGTGTTATTTTCGGTATAAAAAAAGAAGAGCAATAAAAACAGGGCTGACTCATTGAGTCAGCCCTTAGTTTATCATCAGGATTTGTTTTTCTTGAAGAAAAGTCCCACTGCTTCGCTTCCCGAAAGCATGAAGAATACAACGATAGTAAGCGCAAGTGATACAGCGTAGAGTGCAACTGCCAGACCTGTATTTCCCTTGTGCTGATTTATCATGAATATTCCGGGGAAGAGCTGTATTACTCCGAAAAGCAGGAATATAAATGAAGTAAAGGACTTAATGGCACTTATTCCTGTGAGCAGAAGAAGTGAAAGTATACCTACTCCGCCTGCGATATAGAGTGCGGAGCTTTCGATAACTTTGCTTATGCCGCTGAGACCGTCCTTGTAGCCGAGACCTAACTGTCCCGAATAGAGCAGGAAGAATACAACTGCGGCGACAACACCGAGTACAGCAAGAACAACAGTTATCTTAAAGCCTTTCTGAGCTTCTCTCTGACGTGCCTCTTCCTTGAGGGCAAGCATCATCTGTAGACTTGCCTTTGAGTCCTTCTGGTCTGAGGTGAGTTGTGCTGAAACAGCCTTTTTGGAAGCCTCTGCCTTTACGCGCTCAAGGTCTTCGTCAACGTATTTAGGCTGATACTTAGGCGGTTCAGGTTCATCATCGAGTATAGGAGCTGTTATAGGAGCTTCAGGCTGTTTGGGCTCTTCCTTTTTCGGAGGAGGAGTGTAATTGTCCTCATCAAGCACAGGAGCGCTTATCTCAGCAGGAGGAGCAACTGCGCCGAGCTGAGTTCTTCTCATGTCGATTATCTGCTGCTGTTTCTCAGCAGGAAGGGCATCGAAACGAGCTTTAAGCTCAGGTGTAAGACCTGAGATTATATCTTCATCGGATAAGACAAGTTTTTCGTGGGTATAAGGTACATTATCATCAAGTACAGGAGCAGAAACGCCTGTGGGAGCGCCTTTCTTTTCCTCAGGCTGTCTGTAACCCATACTGTCATCGAGCACAGGAGCAGATACACCTGTAGGAGCGCCTTTCTTTTCCTCAGGCTGTCCGTAACCCATATTGTCATCGAGTATAGGAGCAGATATGCCTGACGGTGCACCTTTTTTATAGCTGTCAGAAGATGCAAAGCTGTCCATATCATCAAGAACAGGTGCGGAAACTCCCGTAGGACCGTCTTTTTTTGCTGACGGTGCTACATATTCAAAATCGTCAAGAACAGGAGCTGTAACGCCTGTAGGACCTTCTTTTTTCGGAGCGTTGGGAGTATAGTCTATCTCCTCGGGGAGTCCTCCCGTGATATTATTTTCATCGTACATGATCAACACCTCGTTTAATGAGAATTAATAAAATCTGCCAGTTTGATATCTTTGCCGTTTGAAACAGCTGTGTAATAGGATAATACAGCAGATGCGTCAACAGAGTCGATGATACCGTCACCGTTTACGTCAGCATAGCCTGTCTGAACTGAATTGAATGTGCGAGAGCCGTTTCCTGAGATACGTGCATACTCTGCGAGTATCATTGAGGCATCTATAGAATCAACGTGCTTGTCGCCGTTGATATCGCCTAATGAGTATGACGGCGGAGTATACTCATACTGTGACAGAGGATAGGCATTATGAAATTCTGCAGAATTATAGTCGGGGAAGGAAAGACCGTTGTCATTTCGCGGTATATGGACAATACTGCTGTTTATCGCGTCAAAATCATCTGAGCCTTTGAGAAAATAGATGAAGTAATTGCCCTTGTATCTCAGATCCCATGTCGGGTCGAGGTAATAGTATTTATCCTCAAGCTTTACGATTAGCCAGACATGGTTTCCGTCATCGTATCTGCCGCTGAGATCGTGAGAGATACCTGCGATTATCCTGCATGGTATTCCTGATCTGTTATACATCTTATACAGAAGCTGGGCAATTCCCTGACAAACAGCATTTCCGTTTATGACGGCATTGTATGCCGAATAGACATAAGGGTCGTCTATATTTTCGGAATAGGTTATCTTTTCGGCAGCATACTTATATATAGCGCGTATTTTTTCGTAATCGGTCTTATTGTTGAGAGACAGCGATGAAAGGATAATATCTATCTTATCATCGAGCATGGCTTCTTCTTCGGGAGTGGTATAATACTCCACAGTGAAGGTGAGCTGGAATACAGAGGGGGCTGCTTTATTAGCTGATATAGTGCATTTGTAATTTTTTACGGAAAAGCGGAGATAATCGCCTTCGTCGCCTTTTCCTGTTTCTTC
>SFFP01000037.1 GCA_004556875.1 Ruminococcus flavefaciens | reverse complement strand
CAGGCTCAGCCATACCGGTACCCACACGGCGTGTAACGGCGTTGATACGAGCGATAACTTCCTTAGCATCAAATGGCTTTACGATATAATCGTCGGCACCGAGTTCAAGACCGATGACCTTATCGATCGTTTCACCCTTTGCAGTGATCATGATGATCGGAACATTTGAGATCTTTCTGATCTCACGGCATACCTGCCAGCCGTCCTTTCCGGGAAGCATTATATCAAGAAGAACCATATCCGGGCTTAAAGCTTTGAATTTTACAACAGCATCGTCACCGTCGTGGCAGAGAAGGACACTGTAACCGTCTTTTTCGAGGTAGAGTCTGAGAAGATCGCATATGTTTTTATCGTCATCTACTATAAGGACTTTTGGGTTTTTTTCGTTAGCCATTTTGTTAATACCTTCCTTCCGTATTAAACATTATATTAAGATAATTATAACTCAGATCAGCGAAAATGTCAATCAAAAATTGCTATTTTTTGAATTTGTGAGCTTATTTCGTTATATTTTTTACATGGAGTATATTTTTGCTTTTTTATAAACGGTTGAACCTGTCACATAGGGCGCAGATAAGTTCTGTGTTGTTCATCTTGGCTGTGAGTGTGTGATTTGTGAGCTTAGCGGAAACACCGCTTTCACAGACATGAGCCGAGAGATTTCTTATAGCTCTTTCTACGAGAGAAGCTTTTGTTGAGTAATGCTGTGCTACCTCTTCATAAATACCGGTCATTCCGCCCCACAGCCTTTCGGGATCGGAAAGTGCTATTTCTGCCGCTTTTGCGAGATAATAAAAGCCCTTTAGTCTGCGTGAAAATCCAAGCTCTTCCATGAAGATTTCAAGCTGAGTGAGATCGCTTTCGTCTGAGTCTATGAGAAGCATAACAGTTCGGCAGATATTGCTGAATGAGCAGGGCATTGCGAAACAGCGCACAGCGCCTGCTTCCAAGTAAAGTTCGTGTGCAGAAGAGGTCATATTATAAAGTCCGACAAAGACTTTTCTTCCGTATTTTTGGTTATTCCTGATGAATTCCATAAGCGCTTCGTCAGCGGAGAATGAGAATATTAGTATACCTGATATATCACTGTCGGCAAGTACATTTTGTATGATCGGCAGTGAGTATTTACAGCATTCCGCCAGTATTCCCATATTCATAAATCTGCGTGACAAAACCCCTCCAAGCTCCGGAGCAGTGTCACAGATTAGTAAATGTCCTTTCATCTTTTCCTCCGAATAAGGGCTTCCGAAACGCTATCGGAAGCCCGTGATTTTTATTTCGTATGCTGAGATATTCCCTTGATATTGCTTACAGCCCAGTCAAAGGTATCTGTAGTGAGAACGGAGCCGCAGTATTCGCATACGCTGTTCTGATTGATATCGACATGAGCGCCGCAGTATGGGCATATCTGAGATGTAGTGCCTGTGGATCTTGCGGTAGTTACGCCTGTAGTGCGGACGAGAGTCCATTCATATGTCATGAACTTTTCCTTTGTGGCACTGCCGCGGATAACCTGACCTGTGTAATCATCTGTAACGTAATCGACTATTCTTGTATTGAGCTTGACTATGATGATATCATAACCGTTTTCCTGTTTCCAGCCGAGTATGTCGGTATCAAGAACAGATATACGTTCGATATGATTGGTCTGATTATTTCTGCGATAATTGTCGAGCTGGCTGTTCATCTGACCGAACATAGCACCCGTCATGTAAGGTCTGAGCGGTTCGATGTTCTTATTCTGCCATTCTTTCTGGAAGCGGACGTAGAGATTTGACACCTTCTGCTGGAAGTCATAGGTCGAGAAATTCGGGTCAATATTAAGATACTGATAGATACTATTGAGCCTGTTTACAGGACGAGAGTTCACTCTTCTTCCCGCATTCTTACCGCTGCGCTTTGCCGCTCTGGTTGTATACAATACGATCCAGATAATGATCATACCCACAAAAACAATTTCAGATAAGTCGGTGTCGCCGCCGCTGCTGTGATGACTGCTTCCGCCTGAATAGTAATTACCGCCGCTGTCATAATCGTCATCGCTGTCCCAGTCATCATCGTCGTCCCAGCCGCTATCCCAGCCGCTGTCGTAATCATAATCGGAATCGCCTGCAAAGTCACCGAAATCCGCACGAGTCTCCAGCGGAATTATGAATATGCACAGCGTAAGTAAAATTGCAGGAATGAGCTTTAAAAATTTTTTCACGGTCATACCCCCTATACCACAAATTGTAATCATATTATATCACTGTTTAAATTGAATAGCAAGGAAGGCGGAACGGTATTGTCAGCTTTCACAAAATAACTGTTATGAAATTGGCTATTGTGATAAAATATAAGCCTTTTTGACTATATATCGCTGTTTTGCGGCCTCTCTGCACTTGACATTTCAGCGATAATATGGCATAATTTATGTTGTATAGCTATGTATACTCGTGAGGAGCTTTGTTTTTACAAGGCAATTAAAAATGAGAGGAGAGTTTTACTATGCTTAAAAAAATCACAAGCGGAATAGTATCAGCTGTTCTGCTGGGAGCATCAGTAATGTCATCAGCACCGTATGCTGTTATGAACACAGCAACTGCTGCGGACGGAAAGTTCAATTACGTTGATGCTCTTGATAAGTCATTGTTCTTCTATGAGGCACAGCAGGCAGGTCCGCTGCCATCATGGAACAGAGTTGAGTGGAAGTCGGATTCCTCAATGCAGGATCCTGTTCTCGGCGGCTGGTACGATGCAGGTGACCACGTTAAGTTCAATCTTCCTATGTCTTATTCAGCTTCTATGCTTGCATGGGGACTTTATCAGTATCCTGACGGTCTTGAAAAGGCAGGACTCAAGCAGACATACGTAAACAATCTTGAATTCGTACTTGATTACCTTGCAGATTGCGACAAGGGCACAGAGGTCGTTTATCAGGTAGGTATCGGTAAGGACGACCACACATGGTGGGGTCCTGTTGGTCTTCTTGAATATGGTATGGAGGACAACTCACACTCTATCGCAGAGTCTCGTGCAGCACTGAAGGCATCTAAGGGCTGTTCAGCTGTATTCGGTGAAATGGCAGCAGCTCTCGCAGCAGGTGCAGCAGCTCTTGACGGCGACATCGACGCTTCAAAGAAGGCTGACTACATCAAACACGCAGAAAATATCTATAAGATAGCAAAGACATCTCCAAGCGATGCTGTTTATAATAAGAGCGATGCTCAGGGCTTCTATCAGTCAAGCCACTTCTATGACGAGCTTTTCTATGCAGCTAACTGGCTGTACATCGCTACAGGCGATAAGGGATACCTCAGTGATGCTGAAACATTTAAGCCTAACCTGGGCAAAATGCTGGGTGAAGGCGATACTCCTGCTTACGGCTGGTGTCACTGCTGGGACGATAATATGCAGGGCGGTATGCTGCTCTATGCTATAAATACTAAGGATTCAAGCGCTATTGCTCACGTTAAAAAGCACGTTGAGCGCTGGGTGAACGGCGACGAAGCTAAGATAATCCCGGGTGGTCTCCGCTGGCTCAGCGAATGGGGCTGCCTCCGTTACGCTAACGCAGCTGCTTTCATAGCTACTGTTGCAAGCGATACTATCTTTGAGGGCACTGACACTTCAAAGTATGAGGATTTCGCTGAAACTCAGGTAAATTACGCTCTTGGCGATAACCCAAGAAATTCAAGCTACGTTGTTGGCTTTGGCGATAACTATACTAAGAATCCTCACCACAGAACTGCTCACGGTTCATGGAAGAATGACCTCTCTATTCCAGATACTAACCGCCATATCCTCTATGGTGCACTGGTCGGCGGTCCTACTCAGAGCGGTGATTACAAGGACGATCGTCAGAACTACATCAACAACGAGGTAGCTACAGACTATAACGCAGGCTTTACAGCTATGCTCTGCAAGATGGTAGACAAGTACGGCGGAACTAAGGATCCAAGCTTCCCACAGAAGGAAGTCCATGACGGACCTGAGTTTTATGTTGAGGTGCTCTCAAAGGGCGGCGACGCAAGCGGACAGACTATCAGCTTCAAGGTTACAAACCATTCAGCATGGCCTGCAAGAGTACAGGACAACATCTCATTCAGATACTACATGGATCTCAGCGAAGTAAAGGCTCTGGGCAAAAATCCTGAGGACATCGTTATCCGCTGTGACCGTGACCAGTCTGCAATGTATTCTGGCAAGGGCTACAAGACAGCTGAGATATCCAAGCCTATCCAGTACAGCGGCGATATCTACTATATCGATGTAAATCTCCCTGACGGAAGAGTTGTTCTTCCTATTTCTGAGGGACAGCAGCAGTGCGAGATACTCCTTGCACTTGTAATGCCTGACTACGGCAGCGGCTGGGATTCATCAAACGACTTCTCCGCTAAGGACCTCGGAAAGACATCCAAGGGCGATGACGGTTCTGCAAAGGGCGTTATCACTCCTTATGTACCTGTATACGTAAACGGCAAGCTTTACTACGGCGAAGAGCCTGACGGCACAAAGGCTGACGGTCTCGGCGGCACAGGCAGTGATACTCCTAAGGTAACAACTTCAACTACAAAGCCAAGAGAGACAACTACTACAACTACAAAGGCAACAACAACTGCAGAGACAACTACTGTAACAACTATTACTACAGAAGGCTTTGTTCCTCATCCGACACCTTACCTTTCTACAGAAACAATAGGTAAGGGTACATCTATTGAGCTTATGGTTTACGAGTCGCTCACAAACAGAGTAGATGTTGAGATCAAGGACGAGAGCATTGTTAAGTATGATCCTAATGAAGGTAAATTCGGTTCATTTACAGGTCTCAAGCAAGGCAAGACAGAGGTCTACATAACACCTCCTGAGAGCAACAAGACATTTACTTTCGAGATCACTGTAGTAGGACCTGCTTCACCTCCTGTAACCAGCGAAAATAACGTAACTCTTTACGGTGATGCTAACTGTGATGATACAGTTGATATGTCTGATATAGTTCTTATCATGCAGTCGCTTGCAAATCCTGACAAGTACGGTGCAAACGGTTCAGACAAGAACCACATCACAGCACAGGGTTCTGCTAATGCAGACGTTGATACTTCAAGCAAGGGCGTTACATCAAATGACGCACTCCGCATACAGGAATTCCTCCTCAAGAAAGTAGCAACTCTTGACCCTACAAAGTAATATCTATTATGAAAGCTCCCCGAATTGGGGAGCTTTTCTTTTCGTTTTATTATGTGAAAAAAGCTCCGAAGCGCAATGCCTCGGAGCTTTGTCGTTGTTATTATTCAGATACCGCAATCCTCGTATTCTTTCCACTTTTCATAATAGAGCTTGTTGCTCCAGCTGCGGAAGAGGATATAAGCTACGGAAACAATTGCAAGGAATATTGCACAGAGAATAGGCAGTGAATCCTTGAACATTTTTTTTGCTGAATATACATTTTCTTTTTTGCGGCTCATATTAAAATCCTTTGCTTTTTATTATTGAATTATTCAGCGTCCTGTGAAGGAGCGCTGCCGTTCATTTCAGCCATAAGTCTCTGAAGCTCAGCGTCAACCTTTGCGTCTGACTCAAGCTTTTCAAATGAATCGCTAAGCTCGTCACCGATACCGTTTGCAGCACCGCCTGCGATCTCAGTAAAAGCGTCTGCTTCAGCTTCCTTGCGCTCGATCTTTTCTTCCATTCTCTGGAACTTTTCCAGTGAGGAATTACCGTCGAAACCGCCTGCAGCCTTAGCGAGATTTTTCTTTGTATCAGCCATCTGTGAACGGGCAATGAGCATAGCCTGACGGCTCTTAGCTTCTTCAAGCTTAGCCTTGAGGACTTCTACCTGATTGCCGATAGCTTCCGTCTGATCAGAGATAGACTCATACATTTCCTTATAATTAGCAACATCTTCATCAGCCTTGACTTTTCTTGCGAGAGCCTGTTTAGCAAGCTCCTGATCGCCCTTAGCGAGAGCAGCCTTAGCCTTTGACTCCCAGTCAGAAGATATCTTCTGAGATTCAAGATATTTCTTTTCAGCGAGGCGCTCGCTTGCCTTAGCCTTGCCATAATTCTGAGTAGCCTTAGTAAGTTCGGTCTGCATATCGATGATGACCTGTTTTACCATCTTCTCAGGATCTTCTGCTCTGTCGATAAGATCGTTGACATTTGACTTGAGAAGGTCGCTTAATCTTCTGAATACACCCATTTTATAATCCTCCTGTTTCATGTAACAATGTGTCATGAGCGCACCCCTTGCGCCACAAAATAATTATATTGTATTTATCCTATGGTTGTCAAGGAAAAGCTGTCTGATTTCATCTGATTTTCATTTATAAACCGATGTGTGAACACACTGTTACCAAATTATTCCTCATCTTTTTCCAGTTCGTTGATATATTGTCCGAGTTTCTTAAAGTCGGTCTTATCTGAGCTGAGGACTTTGTCCATGTCGATGCCGAGGAATTTTTCACGGAGATCGAGCATTTTCTTTCTGCGCTCAAAGGCTTCGGCAGTCATGACTATCATATCCTGACAGTTATCATTTATGAGCTTTAAAGGCTCGGAAGTTATGGAACATAACTTGACGAAAAGCTCATAGTTTTCACTGAAGTCTTCGTTTTTAATTGATATCATGGAAAGTCTCTCCTTTCAAGGCACAAAATGATCCCCTGCATACTATTTTACATTGAAAAGAGAAAATTGTCAATATATTTTTGTGAAAAGTAACAGTAAAATTTTACTTTATGAATATGTCATTCTGTTGGCAGATGTTACTTTCAAGGCTGTATTTAACGGTAAGAGTCAGCGTATCGTCAGTTCTGGAAGTGTTTACCGAGCGGCTGAGAATAATGGTATCGTTATCGAGAAAGTTATTTTCATATAGATAGACTCTTTCCATCAGGTGCTGATACAGTTCGTCTTCGTTCCTGTCGAATCCCTGTGCATACATTTCGGTGAAGGTGTTTTCCTCTATGCCTAAGGGAAGCTCTTTGCCGAATATTTTCAGTTTACTTACCGATTTTTCGGTGCGGCTGTCTGTGTAGTCGTTTCCGAAAAAATACAGCGGTATATCAAGGCTGAAAAGTTTCAGTCTTCTTAGTTTTCGTGTTTTTCCAGTGGGGAGAAGTTCCTGTGTGTGAAAAGGAGCTGAAAAGCTTACTTCTTCCTCATAAGTGCCGCGTATCTCTCCCATAGCGTGATATACAAAGGTCTGACCTTTGTCGTTTTCGGCAACGCCGCTGATGAGGAGAGTTCCTTTGGGTACGTAATCTCCCACGATATGTCTTAGCTCTCCGCTTTTAACAAGTACAGAGGATATCACTGCATCGCGGCTTGCTACTATATTGCATGGGATACGTTCACGGGACATTTCGGGAATGGGAGCGGCTTCATGTATCTGAACGACTATGCGGCTTCCTGTGTGGCGAATACCTGCCCATGCAACGTTATCCAGCATAGCTTTCAGCTTTTTCTCGCTTGTGCGCAGGTCAAGGCGGAAAAGGGGAGTACCTGCTTTTATATCGAGTTCTTTGAGGGCGGATAGGATAACTTCATCGCTTACGGAAGTGTTGCCCTGTATTTCAATAGTGACAACTACCTGAGAGAAATACAGCACTGTAACAGCGGCAAGAATGATACCGATAAACAGACCTGCTCTTTTGCGGTAACGGGATAATTTAGCGGCAAGGCTGTGATATTCTGCGTATTTAAGTTCTATTCCGCACTCTTCAGCAAGAATTTTCAGCTTCTTCATGTCCTTTTTCAAGATATCGCATCTGAAAATATTGCCGCGGCAGTATTGCTCACTGCATTCGATACCATTGTCGTGTATGCAGTTTATGAACTTATATAGCTTCTTTCCCTGTGCTTTTACTCTTACCCGATTTCGTATCCTCAGACTCATGGCGGCTTCTCCTTTCTGTAAACTCTATTTTTTCGATGTTTCCTCGTATAACAAGACCGCCTGTTCTGAAATCAAAGGCTCTCAGGTCATTCCCGTGTATACTTATGTATAATCCGCCTGAGACCAGTCTCATATAAACTTCGTTGTACTCCTCTATTCTTCGGCAGTTGTCGATAATAAGCTCATTATTTCCCGAAATATGTATACTTGTATTGAGATAAAGCGTTTCACGTGCAAATTCTGCGAACCATTCAAACATAAGCGTTCACTCCTGTATATTTTTTCACTTCCAATAATATGATTTATAGGGTGATGATTATGAGAAAAACTGCCGAAAAAGCGCTTACAGCCATAAAAATAGCAGTATTGTTGTCAGTGCTTATATTCTGTCTTGCAGATACTACGCTGTGTACAAAGGCGATAGGTGAGAGCATTATGCGGTGTCTGAATGTGGTGATACCGTCGTTGTTTGCAGTTATGGCAGTATCCTCGCTTATAGTAAAAAGCGGTATACTTACGCTAATCCCGAAATGTTTCGGACGTATAAGCAGATTTTTATTCGGTATTGAGGGCAATATACTGCCGATATTTATTTTTGGAATGTTTGCAGGCTATCCTGTGGGAGTAAAAATGCTTTGTGACGAGTACAGTGCAGGCAGGATAACGAAAAAGCGCGCAGAGATTCTTTCGGGACTATGCTTCGGAGCAGGACCTGCATTCATATTCGGCTGTATATCAGGTCAGCTTTACAGCTCGGACGGGGCAGGAAAGGTGATACTTTTATCAAATATCTGTGCAAATTTGCTGCTTTTGCTGATAATGTCACCATATCTGAGAAAAACTGCGTCTGTTTCAGCGGTAAAGCGTGAGTTCCGTTTTTCAGCTGAGATGTTTACCGAGTCTGTAGCACAGAGTGGCAGAGCTATGGCGGATATATGTATTATGATAACGATATTTTCTGTCATAAATGTTTTTTTTATCCGCATCGGGGCGGCAGCAGCAGTCGGGGAGCTTCTTATGAAGCTCCCCAGCCTCGACCGCATAAGCGGCGAGGCTTTAGTCGCCGCGTTGTCAGATGTTACAAATGTATCGGTATTTCCGCGCGGCGACTGGCTGCTGCTGCCTTACATAAGCGGTCTGGTGTCATTTGGCGGCGTATGTGTTATGTTTCAGCTTTCAGCCGCTGCAGGCAGAAGGATATCCATAGCGCCGCTTGTGATAATGAGGTGTACAGCGGCGGTGATGAGCGGCTTTGTATGCAGGCTGATAATGCCATTTTTCATGGAGTATGAAACAGCAGAAGTATCGGCTGTCGTCGTTGAAAAAGTCCGCAGCAGCACACCTGTTCCATCGTTGATGCTTATTATAATGACAGTGATGGTGATGATCGAATTCGGGAAAAATAGCAGTAAAAAACTGTCTGAAAGTACATAAAAATTCACTTTATATCTCGCGATTTGTGTACAGTGACAAAAATTGTGAAAGCTTGCAGAAAAGGCTTGATTTATTGTAAAAAGGTGGTAAAATATAATTAGCACTCAAAGAGAAAGAGTGCTAAAGTTGAATTGCTTATTAATTATCAGGAGGTATATATCATGACTATCAAACCTTTACAGGACAGAGTTGTCGTAAAAATGACAGAGGCTGAAGAAACAACAAAGAGCGGAATTATTCTTTCAGGTTCAGCAAAGGAAAAGCCTGAGGTAGCTGAGGTCGTTGAGGTAGGACCTGGCACTGCAGACATAAAAATGGAAGTTAAGAAGGGCGATAAGGTTCTCATTTCTAAATATTCAGGAACAAATGTCAAGCTTGAGGGTGATGAGTTCATCATCGTTAAGATGGAAGACATTCTTGCTATTGTTAAGTAAGAACTATTGCAGGGAACGGCAAGGCACTGTTTCCTAAAGATATAAATATAATTTAAAGGAGTAAATTATCATGGCTAAGGATATAAAGTACGGTGAAGAAGCAAGAAAAGCACTTCAGGCAGGAATCGACAAGCTTGCTGATACAGTAAGAATAACAATGGGTCCTAAGGGCAGAAACGTAGTTCTCGACAAGAAGTTCGGCGCTCCGCTCATTACAAACGACGGTGTTACTATCGCTAAGGACATCGAGCTTGAGGATGCTTTTGAGAATATGGGTGCACAGCTCGTTAAGGAAGTTGCTACAAAGACAAACGATGCAGCAGGTGACGGTACAACAACAGCTACACTTCTCGCTCAGGCTATCGTTCGCGAGGGTATGAAGAATATCGCAGCAGGTGCAAACCCAATGGTACTCAAGAAGGGTATCGCTAAGGCTGTTGACGCTGCTGTAAAGGCTATCGTTGACAACTCAAAGACTATACAGGGCAGCGAGGATATCGCAAGAGTAGGTACAGTATCTTCTGCTGATGAGAATGTTGGTAAGCTCATTGCTGAGGCTATGGAGAAGGTAACTGCTGACGGCGTTATCACCCTTGAAGAGAGCAAGACTGCTGAGACATACAGCGAAGTTGTTGAAGGTATGCAGTTCGACAGAGGTTACATCTCACCTTATATGGTAACAGATACAGATAAGATGGAAGCTGTTTACGATGATGCTTTCGTTCTTATCACAGATAAGAAGATCTCTTCTATCCAGGAGATCCTCCCACTTCTTGAGCAGATCGTAAAGATGGGCAAGAAGCTCGTTATCATTGCTGAGGACGTTGAGGGCGAGGCTCTTACAACAATTATCCTCAATAACCTCAGAGGTACATTCAAGGTTGCAGCTGTAAAGGCTCCGGGCTTTGGTGACAGACGTAAGGAAATGCTCAAGGATATCGCAGTTCTCACAGGCGGTGAGGTTATTTCTTCTGAGCTTGGTCTTGAACTCAGCGAGACAACTATCGATCAGCTCGGTCAGGCTAAGCAGGTTGTTATCCAGAAGGAGAACACTATCATCGTTGACGGTGCAGGCGATAAGAAGGCTATCGAGTCAAGAGTTCACCAGATCCGTGCAGCTATCGAGACAACAACATCTGATTTTGACCGTGAGAAGCTTCAGGAAAGACTTGCTAAGCTTGCAGGCGGTGTTGCAGTTATCAAGGTAGGTGCTGCTACAGAGATCGAGATGAAGGAAAAGAAGCTCCGTATCGAGGACGCTCTTGCTGCTACAAAGGCTGCTGTTGAAGAGGGTATCGTAGCAGGCGGCGGTACAGCATTCGTAAATGCTATGCCTGCTGTAAACAAGCTTATCCCATCACTTGACGGTGACGAGAAGACAGGTGCTAAGATCATACTCAAGGCTCTTGAAGCTCCTGTTCGTCAGATCGCTGAGAACGCAGGTCTTGAGGGCAGCGTTATCATCGACAAGATCGTTCGTTCACGTAAGGTAGGCTACGGCTTCGACGCTTACAACGAGGTTTATACAGACATGATCCCTGCAGGTATCGTTGATCCTACTAAGGTAACAAGAAGCGCACTTCAGAACGCTGCTTCCGTTGCATCAATGGTTCTTACAACTGAGAGCCTTGTAGCTGATATCAAGGAAGATACTCCTGCAGCTCCTGCAATGCCTGCAGGCGGAATGTATTAATTCCAAGCATAGTGTAAAATTAAAGGCGAACCGAATGGTTCGCCTTTTTTGTGTATTCACGGCTGAAAGCAGAAAAAACTGCAAATGAAATGCTATTTATTTCATAATTAAAAATTGATATGAATCATATCCGGATTATTCTTTACACCGGAAGCATACCTTCGAATTCCGAATAACCTGATCGCTTCACGAAGAGATGGCTTAATTTCATCAATGCATAACTGACCATTTCCCTCAACCGCGATCAGAGAATAATAAATGTCATTTCCTTCGATTTTTTGATGGATGTTAATATTCATTGCAGTGCCTTTGTAATCAAAAATAAATTGATACTCGTCGCAGGGTTCTGTATATGGACCGTTTCCATAGTAACATAAGCGAATATCGTTTTCAAAGTCAATAATTCCACCACCAGGTTTCCGCTTGTCGCCATAGTGTGGGAACATAGTGAGGGTATACTCACGTTGTTCCGATTCATCTAACTCACAGAATTGAAATGCCATAATAACCTCTTTCAAAAAAATACAGAACAGTGTCTATGTGTTGTCAATAGAAAAGTCATAGTATTTTTGGACTGATATCAGAAATACTATGACTTAAAACTTCTATATCGACACACTTATTATAATTAGTTTTTTTAGTCATCAACAAATGTACTTTTAAATTCTGCAACTCTTGCCTTGTCGCCGTGACAATCGACCTCGATCTCTTCACG